>DRKO01000282.1 GCA_011051745.1 Chloroflexota bacterium
CAGGGTATCCGGGCGCTGGTCGCGCTCCCGCTGCGGAGCGATACTGTTTTCCACGGGGTGCTATGGCTGGCCTACGATCACGAACGCCTCTTCGAGCAGTCCGAGATGGACTTCCTCTCCACGCTGGCCGGGCAGGCCGCTATTGCGGTCTCTAACGCCCGCCTCTTTGCGGAAGCGGAGGAGGAGCGGCGCAAACTGGAAGCCGTGCTCGAAAGCACCGCCGACGGAATGATCGTCACGGACAATCAGGGGCGCATCATCCTGATGAATCCGGCGGCGGAGTCCTACTTCGGCATACGGGCGGAGCAGGCCAGAGGCCGCAAGGCAACCGAGGTGCTGAAGGACGCTCAGGAGCTGGCCGCGCTGCTCACGAACCTGCAGGAGCCCGTCTCGGTGCTGGAAATGCCCGATCAACGGGGGAAATTCTTCCTGGCGAGCACGTCAACCATTGTCAGCCATGAAGGGGCGATCACCGGACGGGTGGCCGTGCTACGGGATATCACCGCCCTCAAGGAACTGGACAACATCAAAACCGTGTTCCTGCGCATGGTCTCCCACGACCTGCGCTCCCCCTTGACCTTCATGCGCGGTTATCTCTCAATGCTGCCTCTGATCGGCGACCTGAACGAACGCCAGCAGGAAGCAGTTATCAAGATCAATGATGGGATTGATTACATCTCGGAGATGACCGAGCGTTTGCTCTACCTGAGCCGCCTCCAGTTCGGCGATCAGGCCGATCTGGAGATGGTTCTGGTGGACGTGGAGGAACTGATCCAGATCATCCTGGAAGAGCAATCGGAAGATGCCCGGAGGAAACAGATTACCCTGTCGTTTGAGTGTGAGGACAAGCTCCCGTTGCTTCTGGCCGACGAAATGCTCCTGCGGCAGGCAGTCGCCAACCTTGTGAACAACGCGCTCAAATATACCCCTGAGGGGGGAACGGTCGCTGTCCACGCCTTCAAAGATGGTGGAGAGCAGATCGGAATCTCGGTGCGTGATACCGGAATCGGTATCCGGAAGGAGGATCAGGCACGCCTGTTTGAGGCCTTCTACCGCGTGCCACAGCGTAAGGGCGATCCTCCCCGCCCGCGTGGGAGCGGGCTGGGCCTGGCGCTGGTGAAAGCCATCGTTCAGGCACATGGCGGCACAGTCCGGGTTGAGAGCGAATTCGGGGAGGGCAGTACCTTCTACATCACGCTGCCGGTGCGAGACCCCACCGACCCCGATCTGCAGCCGGATCGGGTCCCTCAGCAGGCCACGGACAGGACTTAGAGCACAGCATGGAGGACAGGGGTATGGCGATCCGTGTGCTGCCGCCCGAAGTGGCCGCTCAGATCGCGGCAGGCGAGGTTGTTGAACGACCGGCTTCTGTGGTTAAGGAACTGGTCGAGAACGCCCTTGACGCGGGAGCAGACACGATCTCGGTCAGGCTGGTGGGAGGGGGAAAGCGGCTGATCGAAGTCGCGGACAACGGGAGCGGCATCCCTGCCGACGAAGTGGAGTTAGCCTTCTCCCGCTATGCGACCAGCAAACTGACCTCAATAGAGGACCTGGACCGCCTCCAGACGCTTGGCTTCCGGGGGGAGGCTCTGGCCTCCATCGCAGCGGTCAGCCAGTTGACCATCACCACACGCGCCCGCGCCGAGGCAATGGGAACCCGCCTGCGGCTGGAAGGCGGCGAGATCGTCAGCCGCGAGGTCGTCGGCGCACCGACGGGGACTCTGATCGCGGTAGAGAACCTGTTTTACAACGTTCCGGCCCGCCTGAAGTTCCTTAGAAAAGACTCGACCGAACGGAAACATGTCAGCATGCTGGTGAGCCGCTATGCGATCGCCTACCCTGACGTGCGTTTCTCGCTCATGCAGGGAGGGCAGGAAGTGCTGCGCACGACCGGCTCCGGCGACCTGCGCGACATTCTGGGCGAGGTTTACGGCACGGAGATCGCGGTGCGAATGCTTGAGATCGAGGCAGTGGGTGGTGAGGAGTGGCGCGAGGACCTGCCCCCCATCCGGGTGACGGGGTTTGTGGCCCCGCCTGAGTTGAACCGCGCGAATCGCTCCCAGATTACCCTCTTTGTCAACGGGCGCTGGATTCAGGACTCCAGTCTGACATATGCCGTTGTGCAGGCTTACCACACCATGCTGATGACAGGGCGATATCCGATTGCCCTCATCATGATCAGCCTGCCACCTGAGGAGGTGGATGTCAACGTCCATCCCACGAAGGCGCAGGTTCGCTTCCGCCACCCCGACGCCGTTTTCAGCGCCGTACAACGGGCAGTGCGCCGGACGCTGGTTGATCAGGCCCCTGCGAGAACCGTTCAGGAGGGCGTCTTCTGGGGCTCGCCGGAGTGGGCCGCTCGCCGTGAACGTCTGGCACAGGTCACAAGCCGACGAATGCAACAGGCCGGTCTGGGGCTGGAGATAGACAGCCCCGGACGCCGGGCTTCTCAACAGCAGAGCGGGAAAGAGGAGACTCCCTCTGCCCCGTCACGCAGGCGTGCGCTGCCTGTGCTCCGCGTGATCGGGCAGGTCGGGGCGACATATATCGTCGCCGAAGGGCCAGAGGGCCTGTATCTGATCGACCAGCATGCCGCCCACGAACGAATCCTCTATGAGCAGTTCATGGCCGAACGGGCGGGGGAGGCCATCCATTCACAGGAATTGCTGGAGGCCGTCACGGTTGAACTCATGCCGGAGCAAATGGCCCTGGTCGAAGGCAGTCTGGATGAGTTACTCGCCGTCGGGTTCGGCGTGGAGATGTTCGGGAGGAACACAATCCGCCTGCGGGCCGTGCCCGCTCTGGTCGCGCACGGGGACCCGGTAGAGGCCTTTCTGGCCGCCCTGAACGAGATTGAATGCGGAGAGATGCCCACCGAGGCCACCGCCGAGGAGAAGCTGATCGCGAGAGTCTGCAAGCAGGCGGCGATCAAAGCGGGGCAGATATTGAGCTATGCCGAAATGGAGGCCCTTGTCCGACAACTGGAAGATTGCCAGTCACCCCGAACGTGTCCTCACGGGCGGCCTACGATGCTTCACATCTCCGCCGAACAGCTTGCCAGAGAATTCGGGCGGCTGGGGGCGATCTGACTTTATGACCCCCAGGTGAAGGTCCACACCTCGCCGGGTCCGCTGATAACCGGGGACTCCGGGGAAGCACCCCCCACGATCTCCACATGCCATTCAAACTGAATAGATTGCCCGATCCCCGGCTGGAGATCATCCGGCAGGCGATAAACATTGCTGCGCGTTGTCTCGCGGTGTTCTTCGCCGGTTGCCAGGTTTCGGAGGGTGATCAGGTAGTAGTCACCGTCGCGCAACCGCTGATTGGCGACCCACTGGAGCACAACCGCTTCGCCGCGCGGTATCACGGCCTGATGGCGCGGCGCCAGCAACGTCGGCGGGCTGAGCGTCGGTGTTGGGGTGGCGGTTGAGTCCGGGCCACCGGTAGGCGTCAGGGTGGGGGTCAGCGTTACCTCGATGGGGATAAGCAACTGCTGCCCCTCGAAAATCAGGGGGTTGTCACCGAGCAGGCCGTTCGCATTCTTGATCGAGCTGATGCGTGCCGTGTACGCAAACGCGATCCCCGCTATGGTGTCCCCGGGGCGGACGATGTGGACCCAGTACTGCCCGTCGGGTGAGACGCAACGGTTCTCAGGATCACAGCCGGAGTAGTCCGGGGTTGTCTCATCAGCTCCGGCGGCCTGCGTCGCGACGGATTCAGGGCCACCGGTCGGGGTAGGGGAAGGGGTCGGGCCGGGCGTGGGCGTCTGGCGGGGGATCAGAAGCGTTTGCCCCGCGATCAGATCGTTCTCGTTTGCCATGCCGTTCAGGAGCAATACCTCCGGCACGACGTTCAAATCCCGATAGCCATAGAGCTGGATAATGTAGTAGAGCGTCTCCCCCGATTGGACCACGTGCTCGTATGGCTCAAGAGTGGGCGTGGGCGCAGGAGTGGGAGTCTCCGTCGGAGGGCCAGCCGGCGAAGGAACGGGGAGAGGCGAGGGTGTCGGGGTGGCCGTCGCACTCTCGGCCAGTGGTGGTTGCTCCTCCTGCCTGCCCGGCAGGAGGAGGATCAACGCCACAATGACAACCAGAAGTACAAGCCCACCACCGATCAGAATGAACAGGTAGCGACGGTTGAAGGATGAGAGATCAAACTGGACTCTGAAACCCATGATTTTCCCTGCATCGCGCGGCTCCGGGCAGCGCGCATGCAGTATACCGTCCTCGTGGGGTTTTCCCAAGCATATGCTGGCTATTTCTGAAGGCGACCATCCAGCCCCAGTTCGGCGGCAATACCCTGCATCGCCTCAAGGACGAGCGGGACATGCTCCTCCCACAGATCAACCCCCAGTTCGGCGCATCCCTGCTCGATATCCTCGCGGTGTACACCGGCGGCAAATGAATGATCTTTCCACTTCTTCTTGATGGACTTGACCTTCACATCAAGGATGCTCTTGCTGGGGCGAACCAGCGCAACCGCCGTAATCAGACCGGTTAACTCGTCCACCGCATAGAGGGCCTTATCACGCAGGGTCTGACGGGGAACACCGGTGCGGTCGGCGTGGCTGAGGATGGTCCGAATGTCTTCCTCAGAGACGCCCCGCTCCCGCAGGATGGGCGCACCTTTCATCGGGTGCTCATCCAGATTGGGATGTATCTCCCAGTCAAAATCGTGCAGCAGGCCAACCAGCCCCCAGCTTTCCTCGTCCTCCCCGAAGCGGCGGGCATACGCCCGCATGGCAGCCTCGACGGCAAGCATGTGCTTGATCAGGTTCTCGCTTTTGGTGAACTCAGTGACAATGGCAAACGCTTCTTCTCGATTCATCGGGTCTCCTCGCTTACGATCTTCCCCTCGACACGCTGACCGGCGGCAACCCGTCCTCCCAGCACCAGCGCGTCGCGCACCAGAGCGCGGGGGCCGATCACGCTGCCGCTTTCAACGTACACGTTGGGGCCCAGCTTCGCCCCATCACCGACCACAACCCCGCCATCAATCCGCACGGGGGGAATGATCTCGACGCTGGTCGGCAGTTCGCTTAACAGGCTGGGAGCCTTCATCTCCGTCAGGAAGTGCAGGTTGGCCCGCATGAGATCGTCGGGCCGCTCCAGAGGGATGCACCAGCCAGCCCGCAGAGCGCCAACCAGCCCCCCATCGTCAATCATCATCTGGAGGGCTGTGGCAAGGGTGCGCTGGCCGCTGTCCTCCATCACCGGGACCCTGTCCAGATAGTCCAGCACGCGCGGTGTGAAGCCGTAGACAGGGAGGGCCGTCATAAAGTCCTGGTGGCCGTTCACGGGTCGCTCGGAAACGTAAATGACATACCCACGCGGGTCAAGCAGGACACCGGCGGCAGGCTCAGCCTGCCCCGGAGTGTGGTACAGGCTCAGGACGGCTACGTCGCCGGGATGGGTGTCGAAGTAGTGGCACAGGCGGGCGACATGCTCCTGAGGAAGTAAGTAGTCGCAGGGGGCGACCACAAAAGGCCCATCTATTAGAGAACGGGCGGCGAAGAGGGCAGAAGCCGTACCGCGCCAGTGCCCCTGAGGGGCAAACTCTACCCTGGCGTCAGGATACCATCTGCGGCTGAGCCATTCGATGACCCCGCCTTCCTGTTCCCCAACAACCACAGTGAAACGTCTGGCTCCGGCCTGATAATAGGCATTCATCACCCGTGCGATGACCGGCTTCCCCAGAATGGGCAGCATGGCCTTGGGGCGGGTTCGGGTGAGAGATTCAAGCGAGCCGCGAGGTCGAGTTGCCATCACAATCACGTGCTCGATCATGCCCTCTTCTCCTGGGGAAACAAGCCACATAAGAGGGATGCGAAAGATTCCGGCAAAATCCCTCCGCATCTCCTCAAAGGGTAGCATCGCAGCGCGGCATCCGCCACACGGCCCGGCATTTTACCATGAGGCGTATTTATCTTTCAACGGGGGTTGTGCTATCATCACTGCGGAGCCACACAGAAGGAGCGAGATGCAGATGGCAACCGAACGGGGTTCTATCTCTCAATCTATCTCTTTACGCAGAAGCCCGGCCTTACGTGCCCGCTGGGCACATCTGCTGAGCATCGGCCTGTGGCTGGGCGTTGGTCTCTTTGTGCTGTACGATGAGATTCGCGCTTCGGCAGGAGGGAGCCTCGGCTGGGCCTATCTGGTGGCGGGGCTTGTGCTGATCCCAACCGCGTTGAGCCAAGCCGAGCTGCGAAGCTGGATGAGGCGTGCCACCGGGAGCCACTGGTTGATCCGGGCGGTCGAGCGGCCCCAGCTAACCTTCTTCAGCGGCTGGATTTACATTCTGGGGTGGACGGCGCTAAGCGCTCTGCTGGCGCATGCCTTCGCCACATATGCAGCCCATCTGATTGAATGGGCTTTCTCCCGGACAGTTGACCCCCGGCTGGTAGCCTTCGTTGCCATCCTGCTTATCACACTTCACAATCTGCTTGGATACCGTCCCCGCTGGCGGCTGGGAGTGTGGCTGCTAACCGGAGCCGGGCTTGGCCTTGCCGCTCTGGCCCTGCTGCTCCTGTTTGGCTCCTCCAACTTCCCGACGCAACCCGGCCCGGCTATCGGCAACGGAAGCCTTTTCCACTCCGCCATGCTGCTCATGGCGGCCATGTGGGTGATCGAACTGACATCCGAACTGCAACAGGATCGCAACGCGCTCCGCTCGGCGCTACTGAGCATTCTGGGAGGCCCCCTGCTGGGCTGGCTGTTTGGGCTGGCGATCCGGGCGAAGGCTCCTTCCCTGCCTGACCTCGGAGCGCTGGCCGAGGCAGTGCTTCCACAGGCCGGGCAACCGGTGCTGTGGGGGATCGGGCTGCTGACAACAGGGATCGCCTGGCAGATGCTGGCCCTGCTCATG
>DRKO01000283.1 GCA_011051745.1 Chloroflexota bacterium
ACTCCGAGCAAAGACTTCAGGGCCTTCAATTACGGCCTGATAGATTTTACCAGAACCATCTGCAGACCGGTCCCCCGCTGTGATCTCTGTCCGATGTCTGCCCAGTGTGCCTGTTATTCTCCGCCTGAGTGATTTTTCCGTTTTGATCCCCGGACAGCAAGGGCTGGCCGTGTATTCATTCACTTTCACGTCCTGCGTCGCGCCGGATGGGGAGTGACGCCCGCCCCTTCCGCCGCTTTTCCCCCGTCCCCCTCCTGCCGTTCTGTGGCGGATCGTCACTACCGCGCCACCGCCGAGTGGCGTAAGCTATAGACAGAGCGGCTCTTTTACAGATCAGGGAGCAAAACGTCATGCTGCGTGCGTTGCTGCTTGCCCTCTCACGGGCGCGGTGGGCGCAGAGACTCGTCACCGGATGGGGAGTCGCCCGCCGGGTGGCGCTGCGCTTTGTCGCCGGTGAGCGCGAAGAGGAGGCCATCGAGGTCATCCGAAGCCTGAACGCGAAAGGCATCACCGCGACGGTGGACATTCTGGGGGAGAGCATCGCTGAGGAGGCCGAGGCCCGCCAGGCGGCGGAACGTTACCTGAGCCTGATCGATCACATCCACCGGATGGGACTCGAGTCGTGGGTGTCGGTCAAGCTGAGCGCTCTGGGGCTGGACATTGACCCCGCCCTCTGCCGGGAAAGTATGCGCCGCATCCTCAGCCGCGCCCACGAGTGCGGGATGTTCATCACGATTGATATGGAGGATCACCGCTACACCCAGCGCACACTCGATCTCTTTCATGCCCTGCGCGAGGAAGACGGGTTCGACAACGTGCGGGCGGTGATTCAGGCCTATCTCTACCGCAGCGATGAGGACATCGCCCGTCTGGTCGCCGGAGGGGCAGGCGTGCGGCTGTGCAAGGGGGCCTATAAAGAACCGCCCACCATCGCCTACCCGAAGAAACGACAGGTGGACGAGGCTTATCTGCGCCTGATGAAAGTCCTGCTCGACGCGGCGAAGGAGGGACGGGGCTACCCCGGACTCGCCACCCACGATGAGCGGATCATCGAGGCCGCCAGAGCCTACGCCGCCGAGCACGACATCCCCCGCGACCGCTTCGAGTTCCAGATGCTCTACGGGGTGCGGCGTGCCCTGCAGGAGCGACTGGTCCGCGAGGGCTACCGGGTGCGCGTCTACGTCCCCTTTGGCGAGCAATGGTATCCCTACTTTATGCGGCGGCTGGCCGAACGGCCTGCCAACCTGTGGTTCTTCGTGAGTAACTTCTTTCGGAAATGAAGGCGTGTGGCGGTTCTCTGCGGGGGCATGGAGAACAGGCCCGCCGGTGATATGGCGGGCCTGCCAGCAGATAAAAAAGCGAGAGTGACCTTGCTCAGTCGAGCAGGGAGAAGGACGGCGTGATGATGTCGCCGTCCAGGTCGCGCACCGGACCATCGGGGCCGGGGAACTCGAACGTGCCTGCTGTACCGGCATCGGTGTGCAGCATGGCGTAGAGGGTCGGCTTGAGGCGGTCGGTATCCACCGCAACCTGCACATTGTAGTTATAACCGGCAGAGACAGGGGCCCAGCCAATGATGGGGCCAACTCCGCCATTCTCCGCCTCGGCGTGGATGACGATCCAGCCCGGCGCTTCGGCCAGAATCATCTGGACGGTCACCGTGGCATCCCTGCCGAGCGGCTGGTCATAGACGGTCACGGCGTCTGTGACGCGCCGGAAGGATGGGGCAACAACGTTCCCATCCACATCGCGGGCGGGGCCGTCGGGGCCGGGGAACTCGTAGACGAAAGCCTCTCCGGCGTCGGTGTGCAGCATGGCGTACATCACATCGGTGACACCGGCGGGATCAACCACCACGTTCACATTGTAGTTTTCACCGGGGCCAACGGCGGCATGGCCGAGCACCGGACCGACCCCGCCGTCTGCGCCCTGAGCGTGAACGACCACCCAGCCCTGCTGCTTTGCGAGCACGCGGGCCACCGTCACGGTGTTTGACGGGCTAACCGGTTGATCAAACACGACAACGGCGCTGGCGCTCAACTCGAAGGACGGGGTGACGATGTTCCCGTTCGCGTCACGAGCGGGGCCATCCGGGCCGGGGAACTCGAACAGGCCGGGCGTTCCGCCGTCCACGTGCAGCATGGCGTAGAGCGTTTCGGTGGCGCGGCGGAGATCAATGGCGACCCGCTGGCCGGTTGTCGTACCGGCGTCAACAGGCGCAACACCGATGATCGGGCCGGGCGCTCCGTTGTTGTCGGCATGGATGACGATCCAGCCCGCGACATCGGCGGTGATGCTGTCAACGGTCACGGTGTTGCCGGGGCCGATCTCCTGATCGGAGACGCTCACCGCGTTGGTCGTCGCCCCCCCGGCGAAGACAACGCGCGTCCCGAAGAGCGCAAAGGCGGCCAGCGCCACCAGCGTAAACAAAGAGCTGTACACCTTACGAGATTTACCCATCATATGTCGTTCCTCCCTCTGGGTGAGTGATTGGTTTCGGTGATATATACGCGGGCAGGGAAGGGACGGATCTCTCCGAAGGAATCAAAAAGCGGACACGATGGGCACGTGTCCGCCGACAGGCAGGCAGGAGCCAGCCGCCTCAGAAATCCCCGCCGAGCACTTTATCACCGGTCGGGCCGGGGCTGCCGCCCGCCGGTTCGATGGTGATCCCGACCGCCGAATAAGACTCCGGGGGGTGGGGTAGCGAGATTTGCAGGGTGGCGGAGCCGTCGGAGGCGACGGAGAAGACGCCGCCGCTGTAGCGTTTCCCGTCCGGCTCGATGAGCCACAGTTGATACTGTTTGCTCTCATCAAGGGGCGGGAGGCCGGTCACGGTCAGGCGGGCGTGCCGCTCGTTTTCGATCTTCAAGACGCCGCGTGCCTGGGGGGTGATCTCCGTCCCCCTCAACTCGACCACCTGAGAGGGTGGCGGGTTGAGGGCCTGCCAGCCCAGCGCGAAGCCGCCCAGAACCAGCAGGAAAACGGCGGCCAGGGCCGCCACCCGCCAGACGGGAGAGAGGCGCGGCAGGCGGAATCGCCCCGACCGGCGGGGTTGCGCCCCCGGAGGGGCGGGGCTAAGCTGCGCCATCAGGCGTTGCTTAAGGGCCGGGGAGGGCTCCGCGTCCGGCGCGGCCAGCGCGAGCCGGTCTACCAGATGTTCGTACGACCGGAGTTCCTCGCGGCAGGCGGAACAGACGGCCAGATGCTCCGCGACCAGCGCCTTTTCGTCCTCATCGAGACAGCCGAGCGCATAGGCCGGGAGCAGGTCCAGGATGTTCGGATGTTCCAGAGATGATCGTGACATTTTTTACATAGTATACGTATCAGACGCCCGTTTAGATCTCCCCTTTCGGCGGGGAGTCCCGGTTCTCGCTCAGTGCACGGCGGAGCTTCTGCATTGCCAGACGAATGCGCGTCTTGATCGTCCCCAGGGGCAGGCCCAGCACCCCGGCGATCTCGCGGTGAGTGTAGCCCTGAAAGTAGGCCAGAGCGAGCACCTCGCGCTGCTCCGGCGGCAGTTCGGCGATGGCGGCCCGGACACGTTCCTGCTCAAGGCGCTGCTCCGTCGCCGTCTCGGGGTTGCCGGAAGCGGGCGCGTCCTGCACCTCCGCCCAGCCCACGCGGAGGTGCTCGCGGCGGGCTCCTCTGC
>DRKO01000284.1 GCA_011051745.1 Chloroflexota bacterium
GCTCCGGCGGAGGAACCCGCTCCCCTGAGCGCCGGACAACTCGAACGCCGCCGCTTCTTGATCCGGCTGGGCGGGGCGACCGCCGCGATCACGGTTGTGGGGGCCGGCCTGGGAGCCGCTCTCACCCGCCGCGAGGGATCATCGTCCGTGGCGGAGTCCCCGCCGGAGGGCACGCCGACCGCCGCGCCGTCCGCCGATGACGGCCTGCTGGAGCCAGCGCCGGGCACACGCCCGGAGACTACCCCCATTGAGCGGCATTACCGCATTGACATCAACCTCACGCCGCCCGCCATTGACGAGGCCGACTGGCGGCTGCGCATCACCGGCATGGTGGACAACCCGCTGGAACTGACGCTCGACGATCTCAGGAACAACTACGAGCCGATCGATCGCTTCATCACGCTGGAGTGCATCTCAAACCGCATCGGCGGCAACCTGATCGGCACGACGCTGTGGACGGGGGCCAGCCTGCAGGCGGTGCTCGCGGACGCAGGCGTGCAGGAGGGGGCGGCCTATATCCGCATCCACGCCAGAGATGGCTTCTGGGAGATTCTTCCGCTGGAGACACTCTACGCCGACGAGCGTATCATGCTCACCTACGGGATGGACGGCCAGCCGCTCCAGCAGAAGCACGGCTTCCCCCTGCGCATCTACATCCCGGATCGCTTCGGGATGAAGCAACCCAAGTGGATCACCGAGCTCGAGGTGATGGCTACCTACGATCAGGGGTACTGGGTGGAGCGCGGCTGGGATGAGGAAGCGCGGGTCAGGGCCACCTCGGTGATTGACACGGTGCAGGCAATTGATGAGAACACCGTCGCAATCGGCGGGATCGCCTACGCCGGAGCGCGGGGCATCTCAAAGGTGGAAGTGCAGATAGACGAGGGCGAGTGGGTCGAGGCGCAGCTCCGCCCCCCGCTTTCCGATACAACGTGGGTGATCTGGCGCTATGACTGGCCCTTTGAGGCCGGAGCGCACGTCTTCCGGGTGCGCTGCTATGAAGGCGACGGCACACCCCAGATCGAGGAGGAGAACGATCCGCACCCCAGCGGCGCGACCGGAATCCACACCGCGATCTCTAACCTGTGACCGACCGCCGACGATGGAAGGTGGCGTTACTCTTCCGCCACCTTCCCGATCAGCACCCCGACTCCGGCGATGATCAGGAACAGCGGCCAGTAATCCCCCCAGTCCAGATCGAACAGGAGGATGACGGTAATCACCATGAGCGCCAGCGCACCGAGAAGCTGCCTGCTCGCCATGCGGGTGAACTGATGGCCGCTCTCCTGATAGGCAACCCACGCGCTGCGTAGCATGGCAACGGCGGGGATCAGGAGGAAGAGCGCCCACCAGTTCTCCAGATAGTAGAAGAAGTCAAAGTAGAGAAGGCCCAGATTGTCGAACAGCAGGTAAACGCCGATCAGGATCAGGACGACGGCAAAGACGAGAGTCGAAGTGCCTTTGCGCCGGGGGGCGGCGGCAGGGCGTTCACTGGGTGGCAACTCAGACATCATAGCTCAGAGTCCTTTCGTACTATCATCCGTACAATCATCGTCAGGAGGACCGGCAGCCGTTCTGAACTAGAACAACCCCCGGAGGATCAGCAGAAACCCGAACACGGCAAGCGGCACACCGATCACCGCTCCGATCACGGTCAGGGAGGCGATCACGCCGACCACCAGCAACACAAACCCCAGCGAAAGGGCGACAAAGCGCCCCGTCAGTTCCAGGACGAAGGTCAGCAGCCGCCAGACGGCCCAGAAAGGCCACAGGAGCACGGGAACCCGCTTCCTGCCATACGTTGCACCGGTCACTACTGTTAACTCCTGTTTCTCAATATTACGGAAATCGCGTCTCGTATCTAACCAACCTGTACGCAGAATGGCGGCCAGAGTTGCGCAGGGAGCGGCCCCTCTCCCCCACCCCCCGAAAAATGGGGGGACAGATCGGAGGCGGCGACGATGGGGGGATGGAACGCCGCGCCGCTCACCCCCGGCCTGCAACCGGACGCACCCCGCTTCCCCCCGCCTTCGACGTGATATAATCTGGTGAAGCAGGGGGGAGGATCGGGAAACAGGCACAGCACAAAGAGGAGCAGCTTATGGCAGTTCGACCGGCGTCTCCGGCCACAGTACAGTCCCCGGACAGGCCGACCATCCCCGTTACCAGCCCGATCAGCGGCGAAGTGATCGGCCGCGTGCCACACCACACGCCCGAAGATGTCATCGCAGCGGTGGAGCGCGTCCGCGCCGCCCAGCCGGAGTGGGCCGCGCGACCTTTCCGCGAGCGGGCGAAAGTCATCAAGCGCTTTCATGACCGGCTGCTGAGTTCAAAAGATGAGATCATGGCCGTGATCCAGGCCGAGGCGGGCAAATCGCGACGGGATGCGTTCGTGGAGATTTTCGCCGTCGCCGCCGAGGCGCGATACTACGCCTGCAACGGGTGGCGCTTTCTGAAGCCCCGCCGCGCCCGACCTGCCATACCGCTCCGCAACCGCGTTCGCGTCTACTACCACCCGCACGGCGTGGTCGGCATCATCAGCCCGTGGAACTTCCCGCTCATCCTGAGCGTCGGCGATGCCATTCCGGCCCTGCTGGCGGGGAACGGCGTGGTGGTCAAACCGGCGACCCTGGCCCCGCTGAGCATCCACCGGGCGCGGGAGGAGCTGATCGAGTGCGGCCTGCCGGAAGACCTGATGCAGATCGTGACCGGTCCGGGGAGCGAGATCGGAAACGCGCTGATCGATCATGTGGATTACGTCATGTTCACCGGCAGCACCAGAGTCGGGCGCAGGGTGGCCGAGCGGGCCGCCCGACGGTTGATCCCCTACAGCATGGAACTGGGCGGGAAAAACGCCCTGATCGTGCTGCCCGACGCCGACCTCGATCATGCCGCCATCGGGGCCGTCGAGGGGGCATTCAACAACTGCGGGCAGGTGTGCATCAACTGGGAGCGGGTGTACGTGGACGCCCGCGTGTATGACGAGTTCATCGCCCGGCTCATCAGGAAGACGGAAGAACTGCGGCTTGGCCCCGGCCAGGGGCACGACGTAGACCTCGGATCGCTGGTGAATGAGGAGCAGGTCAGGGCCGTTGAGGCGCATGTACAGGACGCCGTCAGCAAGGGGGCGCGGATTCTGACGGGCGGCAGACGGCGGCCCGATCTGGGACCCTGCTTCTACGAACCGACCATCCTGGCCGACGTGACGCCGGAGATGGCCGTACACAGCGAGGAGACGTTCGGGCCGGTGCTCTCGGTCTACAGGGTCGAGTCGCTCGAGGAGGCGATCCAGAAAGCCAACGACAACCCCTATGGCCTGCACTTCGGCGTGTTCACCCGCGACCGGCACAGGGGAGAGCGCATCGCCACCCGGCTCGAAGCCGGATCGGTGTCCGTCAACGACACCTACATAAACTGGGCGGCGATGGATGCCCCGATGGGAGGCCTCAAGCAGAGCGGCCTCGGGCGGCGGCACGGGCCGGAGGGCATCCGCAAGTACACCGAGCCGCAGACCATCGTCATCAACCGGACGAACCTCCAGATCGGCAGCCAGAAGACGGCGCTCTCTTTTGACAGATGGCTGGAGGACCTCCTGACCTTCATGCTGCGGGTGTGGCGGCATATCCCGCTTATCCGGTGAGGGTGTCATAGCTCAGCAGGGCGCCTGCACTTCCGGCGGGGCAGCACCCCGCCTTTTATACTCTCAGGCGCAACCTCCGCCCCTCCCCCGCATCTAAATGATACAGAGTATCAATTAGATGGCCGGTGTATGGCAACGTTGCTATAATCACACCGGCCATCACTGTTAAGTCAGAGACCATCGGAGACAGGAACATGAGAAGAAAAACGGGACGGGCGGCCCGGCTCGTGCTGGGCGGCCTGTTGCTGGCACTGGTGACAGGGCTGGCGGCCTGCTCCTCAGGGAGCGCGGGGGATACGCCCCTGCCCGCCGGAGACGGGACGACGCTCCCGCCCCTGGAGCCGGTCCGGCTGGGCGAAGGCGAGAAACTGCGCGTCGTGGCGACGACCAGCATCATCGGCGACGTGGTCGCACAGGTCGGCGATGATGCCATTGACCTCACCGTCCTGATCGGACGGGGACAGGACCCGCACAGCTACGAGCCAGTGGCCCGCGATCTGGCGGCCATCGAGCGGGCGCACGTGATCTTCGTCAACGGGCTGGGGCTGGAAGAGGGGCTGATGGGTTCGATCGAGGCGACGGCGAACGGCCCAATTGTGCCTCTCTCGGCGGGCATCGAGCCGCTTGAGTTTGCGGGCGGCGGCCACGATCAGGAGGGCGAGGGAGAGCACCACACCCTCGATCCGCACGTCTGGATGGACCCCGACAACGTGATCATCTGGACGGAGACCATCCGTGACACGCTGAGCACGCTCGATCCGGCCCACGCGGAGCTTTACGCCTCGAACGCGGAGGCGTATATCCGGCAGCTCGAGGCGCTGGACGCCTACATCCGTGAGCAGGTGGCGAAAATCCCGCCGGAGCGTCGCAAGCTGGTGACCGATCACATGACGTTTGGCTACTTCGCGAAGGCGTATGGCTTCGAGATGATCGGGACGATCATCCCCGGCGTGACGACGACCGCCGGAGCGTCGGCGGGGGACATGGCCGCGCTGGTCAACACGCTTCAGGAAGAAGGCGTAACGGCGATTTTCGTCGGCATTTCGGCCAGCGATCAGATTCAGCAGCTTACCCAAACGCTCGCGCAGGAGGCGGGAACCAGCATCCGGGTGCTGCCACTGTACACCGGCTCGCTGGATGAACCCGGAGAGCCGGGCGATAGCTACCTGGGGATGATGCGCTACAATGTGGATCAGATCGTGGCAGGGCTGGCACCATCAGAATGAGGCGGCTTATGAGCCTGAACCCGTTGAATTACGGAAAAACGTGTACCGTTCCGCCCGTCCCCGGCGAGGCGGCGCTGGAGATCGAGCACGTGACGTTTCGCTACCCCGGCGCACCCGAACCGGCGCTCGAGGACGTGACGCTCCGCATCGCGCCGGGCGAGCGGGTGGCGCTGGTCGGGCCGAACGGCGCGGGCAAGTCCACGCTGATCAAGCTGGTGGCCGCGCTGGAGAAACCGGCGAGCGGATCGATTCGGATTTACGGGAATCCGGTCGGTTCGTGTCACCATCGCGTGGCGCTCGTCCCGCAGCGCAGCGAGGTAGACTGGCGCTTCCCGGTGACGGTGCGGGACGTGGTGATGATGGGGCGTTACGTGCATCTCGGCTGGCTGAAACGCCCCCGCCGGGAGGATCACGAGGCCGTCGAGCGGGCAATGGAGATGATGCAGATCAGCGATCTGGCCGGGCGGCAGGTGGGGGAACTCTCCGGCGGGCAGCAGCAGCGCGTGATGCTGGCCCGCACGCTGGCGCACGACGCCGACCTGCTTCTGCTCGACGAGCCGCTCAATCATGTGGATGTGCCCACGCAGGAGCTGATCTTCCACGTGCTGGAGAAACTGGCCGCCCAGGGCCGAGCGGTGATCGTCAGCACGCACGATCTGGGCATCCTGCCGATCCACTTCAGCCGGGCGATCTTCCTCGACCGGCACGTGGTCGCCGACGGGCCGGTTGGCGAGGTGCTGACGGCGGAGACGCTGGCGCGGGCTTACGGCGTGCATCTCTGCACAGAGAGGGTGGAGGCGATCAATGGTCGAGTGGCTGGTTGAACCCTTCACCTACAGCTTCATGGTGCGCGGCCTGCTGGCGGGCGTGCTGGCCGGGGTCGGATGCGCCATCCTGAGCGCGTACATCGTCTGGCGGGGGATGGCCTTCGTCGGAGACGCCATCGCACACGCCATCCTGCCGGGGATCGTGATCGCCTTTACGCAGGGGATCAGCCTGTTTATCGGGGCGCTGGTGGCGGCGGTGCTGGCCGCGCTGGGGATCGGCTGGCTCTCCAGAGGGGGCGAGGTGAAGGAGGACACCGCCATCGGCGTGATGTTCTCCGGCTTCTTCGCGCTGGGTATCCTGCTCCTCAGCATGGTTACCAGCTATCAGGACCTGACGCATATCCTGTTTGGCGACATTCTGGGCGTCTCGCAGGCCGAGCTGTGGATGATGCTGGGGGTGGTGGCGATTGTGCTGTTCGCGGTGATCGCCTTTTACAAAGAGTTGCTCGTCACCTCGTTTGACCCCGGCCACGCGGTGGCGATCGGCCTTTCGCCGGAGATGGTGCGCTACGGGCTGCTCCTCCTGCTGGCGTTAACGGTCGTGACGGCCATTCAGACGGTCGGCGTGGTGCTGGTGATCGCGCTGCTGGTGACCCCGGCGGCGGCGGCCTCGCTGCTGACGCATCGCCTGCCGCGCATCATGGCGCTGGGCGCGGTGTTTGCCATGCTGGCCGCGCTGGTGGGCCTCTACGCCTCGTACTACGCCAACATCGCCTCCGGCGCGACCATCGTACTGACGCTGACGGGCATCTTCGTGCTGGCGTTCCTGTTTGCCCCCCGGCGGGGGCTGGTGTGGCGCGGGCGGGCGGCCCGTCAGAAACAGGCACGATAGAGAATGAGACCATCTGCCCCCTCCGGGCAGGACGTTTGTCACCCGCCCGTGTATGACACTCAACATTGATAAGGGCATCCAGAAGATGTATCATAAGGGTAGCCTTATACTTTTTCGGAGAAAGGCCCGCTATGCTCCGCACACAGCACCGGCACTCCCGGCGACATCGCCGCCCGGACAGAGGCCCGAAGAACGCACCCACCGGCCCCACCTGTGAGGGCTGCTTTCCGCTCAGCCGGGCCGAGTGCGATCAGTGCGTGCGGCTGGTGCGGATTCAGGGGGGGCGTATGCTGCGCAAGCGGCTGGCCGAGCTGGGCATGTCACCGGGGGAGAAAATCCGCGTGCTGCAATGCTATAGCGGCGGGCCGGTGATCGTGGCTGTGAAGGAAGACACCCGCATGGCGATCGGGCGGGGAATGGCACACAAGATCATCGTCCGGCCACAGGACGAGGCGGACGCAGAGGAAGAGTAAATGAGCTGCCCGAAATGCCCATCTGAAAACAAACCCGCGCGCCCGGCTGAGAACCCGCATCCGGGCGCGACGTATACTATCGCGCTGGCCGGGAACCCCAACTCCGGCAAAACATCGCTGTTCAACGCCCTGACCGGCGCACGCCAGCACATCGGGAACTGGCCGGGTAAGACGGTCGAGAAAAAAGAGGGTGAGTACACCTACCGGGGACACACGTTCAGGGTGGTGGACCTGCCCGGCACGTACAGCCTCTCGGCCTACTCCGCCGAGGAGATCGTCGCGATGGACTATCTGCTCGACGAGTACCCGGACGTGGTGGTGTGCGTCGTGGACGCGGCCAATCTGGAGCGCAACCTCTACCTGACGGTCCAGATCATCGAGATGGGCCTGCCGGTGATCGTCGCGCTGAACATGATGGACATGGCCGAGTCGCGGGGGCTGAAGATCGATCTGAAGCGGCTCTCCGAGGGGCTGGGCGGCGTGCCGGTCGTCCCGACGGTGGCCGTGCGAGAGCAGGGGCTCGAGGAACTCAAGGCCCGCATTCTGGAGGTCGCTGTTGCAACGGAGCGTGTATCACTGTCCGGTACGCAGGTGTGAACGATCAGATCGTCTACGTGGATGTATTTGACGAGGAAGTTGTGCTGGACAGTACTGTGCGGCGCATCATTCTTGCCAAGCATCCAGAGGTTGCGGACTTTATCGATCGAGTCGGTGAAGTGCTTCGGCAGCCTGATGAGGTCCGGCGCAGCGTTAAAGATGAACGGGTTGCGCTATACTATCGTTATGAAGACGATGTGCTGGGTGGCAAGTGGGTCACCGTTGTAGTGAAATCGGTGGATCGGAAGTTTATCTCAACGATCTACGCGACTGACCGAATAAAATCCGGGGAGCGGATATGGCCGAAGTGACGGAACTATTTTACGATACAGAAGGGGATGTACTGTACCTTTCGGTTGGTAAGCCGCGTCGTGCCGTCTCACAGGAAATGGGAGATGACGTCCTGTTGCGGGTTGATCCCGATACCGGTGAGATCGTTGGCCTGACGATATTGAATTTCTCAGCCCGTTTTAGCTCGCTCAAAGAACCTCAGACTCTGCCTGTTCAGGTGACATTGCAGCGCGAATGACTGCTTATTCTCCATCTTCAACGCCCGTGCAGTACGGGCGCGAGATCGAGGAGGAGATCGCCCGGCTGGAGGCGCTGATCGCCGCCCATCCGATGCTGGCCGCCCGCTATTCGCCGCGCTGGCTGGCGATCAAACTTCTGGAGAACGACCCGCACGTGATCGAGCGCGTGCGGATGATTGCGGGAACCGACGATCTGCTGGCCGCCGCCCGCCAGAGTATCCGGCGCATCGAACGCCTCTTCGGGGACGAAAGCGACATCCTGATCACCGACCGGCGCTACGGCTTCATCAACGGGCTGGTGCGGCAGGTCGTGCAGCGCCCCCCGCTGGATCGTCACACGCTCTCCGACCGCATAGACGGGGTGATCACTCACCCCCTGCTGGGCATCCCCGTTTTTATGGTGGCGATGTGGATCACCTTCCAGATGACGACCAGCGTCTCGGCCTACTACCTCGACTGGATAGACGGGGTGATTCGCGGGCCGGTGACGCGCTGGGTGGTGGCCCTGCTCAGCATGGCGGGGCCGGGCGGCTCGTGGGTCGAGTCGCTGGCCGTGGATGGCGTGCTGGCAGGCGTGGGCGGGGTGCTGGTGTTCGTCCCCACGCTGGCCTTCATGTACTTCTTCACCGCCCTGCTGGAGGACAGCGGCTATATGGCCCGCGCCGCGTTGCTGGCCGACCGCTTCATGTATCTGCTCGGCCTGCACGGCAAGAGCTTCATCCCGATGCTGCTGGGCTTCGGCTGCAACGTGCCGGGCATCTACGCCACGCGCACGCTGGAGAACGAACGGGATCGCCTGCTGACGGGGCTTCTCGTCCCCTTCATGAGCTGCGGGGCGCGGCTGCCGGTCTATATGGTGATCGGGACGGCGTTCTTCGGCCCCCGGGCGGGGACGCTTGTCTTCGCGCTGTATTTTCTGGGGATCGCGGTCGCCATCCTGATCGGACTGCTGCTGAAGAACACGCTGCTCCACGTGGAGGAAGAAGCGCCGTTCGTCATCGAACTGCCGCCCTACCGCATCCCCTCGATGAAGGGGGTGCTGATCCACACCTGGGAGCACACCGGAGCCTTCATTCGGAACGCGGGCACGATTGTGCTGGGCGTTTCGCTCGCGATCTGGTTGCTGCTCGCGATTCCGGTCAACGCGCCACAGGGAGCACGTTTCGCACAGGTGGGAACGGAGCACAGCGCCCTGGCGGCGCTCGGTCGGGCCATCGCCCCCGCCTTCACCCCCGCCGGATACGGCGAGTGGGAACCTGCGGCAGCGCTGGTGACGGGCTTCGCGGCCAAAGAGCTGGTCGTCTCGACGCTGAGCCAGATATACCCCGGCAGCGGAGGGAGCGTGCCGGTAACCGCCGGGGAGCCAACCTCTTTCCGGGACGATCTGGCCGAGATCGGGGCGACGTTCGCCGTTGCGACGTGGGACACGTTCCGGGCAACGCTGAGCCTGATCCCCGGCGTGGACCTGTTCGGCGAGGAGGAAGCGGGAACCATAGACACCGCCCTGACGGGCGCACTGCGGGAGGCGTTCAC
>DRKO01000285.1 GCA_011051745.1 Chloroflexota bacterium
AGCTTTAAGCTGATGGTGGATGCGGTCCTCAACCACGTCTCGACGCAGAGCGAGTGGTTTCAGGGATTCCTGCGGGGAGATGAAAAATATCGGGAGTATTTCATCACGGTTGATCCCTCAACCGATCTCTCGATGGTCGTGCGGCCCCGCGATCTTCCCCTGCTGACGCCTGTTGAGACTTCCTGGGGCACACAGTACGTCTGGACGACGTTCAGCCGCGACCAGATCGATCTCAACTACCACAACCCCGACGTTCTGCTGGAGATGATCGACATCCTGCTGTTTTACATCGAGCAGGGAGCGGACATCATCCGGCTGGACGCCATCGCCTATCTCTGGAAGGAGATCGGCACAACCTGCATTCATCTACCCCAGACTCACGCGGTGGTGCAGCTTTTCCGGGCCATCGTGGATGAGGTCGCTCCCGGCGTGCTGCTGATCACAGAAACCAACGTCCCTCACGCCGAGAACATCTCCTACTTTGGCGATGGGACAAACGAAGCCCACCTCGTTTACCAGTTCCCTCTGCCGCCTCTGGTCGCCCATGCTTTCATGAGGGGCACGGCCCGCCACCTCACCGAATGGGCCGCCGGGCTGGAGGCTCCCTCCGAGCAGACCTCCTTCTTCAACTTCACCGCTTCCCACGATGGGGTTGGGGTTCGCCCTCTCGCCGGGCTGCTGGGCGAGGAGGAACTGGAGGCGCTCATCGAGCAGACCCACGCCAGCGGGGGGCAGGTGTCGTACAAGCTGAACCCGGATGGCTCAAAAAGCCCCTACGAGTTGAACGTCACCTACTTTGATCTCCTCAACCCGCCGGGCAGGGGGGAATCGCTCTCCCTGCAGGTCAGGCGTTTTCTGGCTTCGCAGGCGATCATGCTGGCCCTGGCCGGTATGCCGGGCATCTACTTCCACAGCCTGCTCGGCTCACGGAACTACCTCGAAGGGGTGAAAAAGACGGGCTACCCGCGCACCATCAACCGTGAGAAGCTGGATGTACGGGAAGTCGAAGCTGCTCTGGCCGATCCCCGCTCCCTGCGCCATGCCGTCTTCACGGGGTATCGCTCCCTGCTGCAGAAGCGCATTGCAGAGAAAGCCTTCCACCCGAACGCAGAGCAGCGCGTCCTGAGCCTGAACGAGGCCGTCTTCTCACTGCTGAGGGTTGCTCCCTCCGGCGAAGAGGCCATCATTGCCCTTCACAACGTCTCGACCACCGGGCAGCCGATAACGATCAATCTGCACGAGCTTGAGCTGACCATTCCGGCGGGGCATCTGCGCGACATTGTCTCCGGCGCAACGTGGGCCGTCGAGCAGCCCGCCTCCTTCGCCTTCGAACTGGAGCCTTATCAGGTCGCCTGGTTGAAAGTACTTCCGTAAGCGCCATCCCACACACCGATCTAAAAAGCGGGGCGCTCGTGGGAAAGCGAGCGCCCCGTCGTTCGCTCCGCCCGTGAACCTCATCCGGCGGTGGAGATGACCGCGCTGGCCGGGCTGGTATTCCTGACCTGCACGATCTCCGCCATGATGCTGAGCGCGATCTCAGCCGGACTGCGCCCTCCCAGCGGGATACCGATCGGAGCGTGCAGGCGGGCCAGTTGCTCATCGCTCAGCCCCGCCTCGCGCAGCCGCCGGACTCGCTTCTCGTGGGTTCGACGGCTGCCCAGCGCCCCCACATACCGCGCATCACTCGCCAGCGCAACTTCAAGAGCCGGATCATCCAGCTTGGGGTCGTGGGTCAGCACAACAACATACGCGAAACTGTCCAGAGGGAGACGTGCAAGCGCCTTCCGGGGCCATTCATGGAGCAGGGCGGTAGCGTCAGGGAATCGCTCCCGCGTGGCGAAGGCGCGGCGTGGATCGATCACGTACGTATCGAATCCGAGCAGCCCCGCCATCGGAACGAGCAGCCTCGCAATGTGGACGGCTCCAACGATGATCAGACGTGGGGCAGGGGGGTACACGTCCACAAAGACCGTGAGCCCTTCCCCCAGTTCCAGAGTTCCGCCTTCCTCCCGCTCTATCAATGACCGTACCGCGCCGACCACGCGCTCCTGCTGCTCCGGTGTCAGGGAGAGGTCTCCTTCAGGGCGGCCGTCCGGTGAGACAATCAGCTTGCGGTTAAGCTGCCCGGTCGGGCCTTCCAGCACACTGATAACGGCCACCGGTTCGCGGGCCTCCAGGTGACGTTTGAGTGCCTCATAGACACCCCCGAAGGCTGAGAACGGCTCCACAAAAACCCGGATCGTACCACCGCAGGCCAGACCCACTTCCCACGCCTCCTCGTCCGCTACGCCAAATGTCAGCAGGCGGGGCTGGCCTGTCTCGATCACCTCTTGAGCGGCCTCGATGACGGCCCCCTCGACGCATCCGGCGCTGACCGAGCCAGCGATGTCCCCCTCAGAGGTCACGGCCAGCTTCGAGCCGACCGGTCGCGGGGATGATCCCCAGGTCTCCACGACGGTCGCGACGGCGATCTTCTTGCCGCGCCGGAGCCATCCTTCCAGCGTATCCAGGATTTCATTCATCCTGAGCCTGTACCTCCGGGTTCACGCAATAAGGCAGCTTCTCACCCTTCAATCCCGCTTCCAGATTCTCCGCCGCCATCTCGGCCATCCGGTTGCGCGTCGCAAGGCTGGAACTGGCGATGTGCGGCACAACGATGCAGTTCTCCAGGCGCAGCAGAGGATGATCGGGGGGGAGGGGTTCCGGCTCGGTGACATCCAGCGCGGCGTAAGCGATCTCGCCGTTCGTGAGGGCGTTGTAAAGGGCCTGCGGGTCAACTACCGGGCCGCGAGCGGTGTTGATCAGCACCGCCGAAGACTTCATCAGTCTGAATTCGCGCTCTCCGATAAGATGATAGGTCTCATCGGTCAGGGGAACATGCAGGCTGATAAAGTCCGACTCGGCCAGCACCTCATCCAGCGGGCGGCTCTCAGCGCCCAGCCGGTGAGCAACTTCGGCGTCCTCGTCCGGGTTGCGGTCATAGTAGAGAACGCGCATATCGAAGCCAGCCGCGCGTCTGGCAACGCCCTGCCCGATGCGGCCAAAGCCGATGATCCCCAGCGTCGCGTGATGAACGTCGTGGCCCATCAGCAGGGTCGGCCCCCACGTCCGCCACCGGCCCGCCTTCACGTAGTGAACCCCCTCAACCACGCGCCGCGCAGCGGCCATCAACAGCGCAAACGCAAAGTCAGCCGTCGTGTCCGTGAGCACGCCGGGCGTGTGTCCCACCGGAATCCCCCGCGCGGTGGCGGCGGCAACGTC
>DRKO01000286.1 GCA_011051745.1 Chloroflexota bacterium
ACTTATATCTTACCGATCAACGCCAGCGACCCGATGAAGGTGATCTTCGAGCGATTCATGTCGCACCATACACCTTTCGGGTTCGAGAAGAGCGCGGCAGACCTCACCTACCATCCCATGCCCTACCGACCGGATGACGACGATCCGTTGATGCTCAAGCAGCCCTGGCGGATTATTCTGGAGCTCTACACCGACGATCAACGGATGATGATGGGGCTCGACCTGCACGGGGATGTGATCCTGGGACGCGGGCCGAGCCGTCCCGGCAGGATCATCATTGACCTGGAGCCTTACGGGGCGCAAAAACTGGGCGTCTCCCGCGAGCATCTGATGCTCCGCCCGACCGAGCTACGCCTGTTCGCCATTGATCAGGGGAGCACGAACGGCACGACCGTCAACGGGGCGGCTTCCGGGCGAGGCGTGGCGACGGCCCTCAAAAACGAAGACCTGCTGGGGCTGGGGAACATGGTCATCATGCTGCGCATTGTTGAGCGACCGGACAGGGCAAGGAAACTGGCTCCCTGAGAGACCTCAGAGGGGAAGATGCGGAGCCTGCCTACTTTTCGGGCAGGCTCTTCACTCTGGAGACAATCGCCTCGTCGGCGGGGAAGAAACCCGCCTTCGCCAGCCGGTCTATCAGGCTCCGCCAGACCGGCTCAACGGCAAACACTTCTTTGAAGATCACGAGCGCCTCATCCAGATGGCCGTGCCGGGCCAGCGCGGTCGCATACCAGAAAAGCGGCTCGCGCGTGCCGACCACCAGCCCGCGCAGCTTGCCGTAGCTCTCCCGCGCGGTCTTCATATCCCCCTGCTCGACGGCATGGATGCCCTGCGCCTTCCACTCATACGCTCGCTGGATGGTCAGCAGGCGGCGCAGCTCCAGAAGGGGCTGGCGGCTGTCGTCCACCCGCAGGTTGGTGATGGCGGGCCGCCGGATCGGATCGTCAGGGCCGGGGACAACGATCAGCGCCGCCGACTGCATCCCGCGCACGTCACCACCCGCCTTCTGGGCCGCCTCCAGCGCGTTGAGGATGCGCTCGCTGAGGTCGCCCTTCGCCTTCTGATAGGCCTCCGCCATCTTCTCCCAGACATCCGGCTTCGCCAGCAGATTGCCCTGAACGCTGAACTGATCCCCGATCACGTGCCCGGCGTGGGCGATGCAACGTGAGCCGGAGTGTACGGCCACCCTGCCGGAGCCGTCAATCATGGCGACCTGCCGGATGTCGCTCTCCGGGTCGGCGGCGACCAGCCCGGCCAGCGCCTGTTCCGCCGTCTTACCGGCACGCATCAACTCCAGACCGAGGGGACCATAGCTGATGTCCGCCATCGCCTGTGTGGCGACCGCCCCCACGCCCTGCTCCACCCAGGGAACCACCGCCCCGCAGGCAAACGAATGGCTCTGCACGCCCACCCCGAGCTGGCCTGTCTCCGGGTCACGCGCCACGATGCTGTAGGTATGAGCCACTATCTCCATAAGTACGCCTTCTCTCGTTGTGGTGTTGCCAGTTATTCAGATTTAGAAAGAATCACGTTCAGCAGCAGATCCTACCGAGGCAATGTCGCTGCCGAAGGTCATGGTTGTTCTTCCGTCTCAATATCGGTGAAATCTGCCGGTTCAAACTCGATGAGCTGTATTGTGCGTTTACGCATGCCAATCTCGTGCTCGATGAGCAAGTCAATCAAGCGTTCTCCATCAATCAACGTAATCGGCGCAGCGCCGCGTTCAAAAGCAGCCTGTTTTGCACCCCGGCTAAAGTTCCCGGTCGTAATGATCGTCCCCCGTGTAGCGTTAAAGCGATGGAGCGAACCACGCAACTCATCAAGCACTCGACGCTGAATATTACTTTTGCGGCGCTTGACCTGCACCACTTCTCTTACGGATGTGATCCCTACCTCAATATCTGCGACAACATCTACGCCCCCATCACCGCTGCGGCTCGTGACCTCAACGTTCTCATAGTCCATCGCCTGAAGCAGTCTCTGGATGAGCACCTCGACTAAGTAAGGATCCATCTCAGCCAGAGTCTCTCGTAATCGCTGACGTACTTCGCCTTGCTGCACTTTGAGGAGCCGCCGGATTTCCGTTTGTGTAGTTGTAACGGACTCACGCCCAGTCCGCATCAACAAGGGCCCAACCTGCTCCAGATAGGCCAACCCTTCCTGCGTGATTTCATACGTCATACCGGAGCGAGAGACGAACCCCCGGTCTACGAGATTACGGATGCGCCCGTACCATGCGCTTTTTAAAGCGTGGTCGGAGCGTATATTTGAATAGCGCTTCAGAAATTCGGAAAACTCCGGCAGGAAATCCGATCGTTTCCCTGGGCCTCGTTCCGAAACGATCAGCAGCAGATTCAGGAGGCCTTCCTTGAAATCAATATACTGCACCACTCTACCGAGAGGGTTAGTGATGAAATCCCATCCGTCTTCTGTAACATGAAGGATATGCTGCGGATCAGACTGGAGAAGCCTGTATTGTGAGCTGAACAACCACACACCGGTGGTATGGCGCGGATTGACCAGACCATCCGAGCCTCTCCATAAATGCAGAGCCAGGACCTGTTCTCCATCACTCAGAATCTGGGGTATCCATTCTTCAGGCTGGCTCCAATCCTGTGTTTCTTGGGGTGTGCCCACGTTTGCGTCTATTTGCTCTCGCGTGTTGTAGAAAGT
>DRKO01000287.1 GCA_011051745.1 Chloroflexota bacterium
ATTCTTCATCAGCGGCTTTCTGATGATCACCACGTCTCGCTCGCTCAAGCGCCCGATGAGCGCCATGTCTCTGAGCTGGATCGGCTTCGGCCTGATGATCGTCGGCGTCGTGCTGGCGGCCTGGGCGATGTTCAGCGGCAACGCAAACGTGCTGTACACCTTCTACGTCCCCATGCGTGCCCATGCGCTCCACTACATCGGCCTGACGCTGATCGTTGTCGGGACGTGGTTCCATTCGGCCAACCACTTCCTGACCTGGCGAGCGTGGCGCAAGGAGAACCCCGGCGTCAAGACGCCGCTGGCGACGGTCGCCGTCCTGACGACCTGGATCGTGTGGGACATCGCGACGATCGGGGTGGCAACCGAGATGCTGGTTCTGGTTATCCCCTGGTCGCTGGGGCTGGTTGAGAACACCAATCCCCTGCTGGCAAGAACTCTGTTCTGGTACTTCGGGCATCCGCTGGTGTACTTCTGGCTGCTTCCGGCCTACACCTCGTGGTATACCATGATCCCCAAGCAGGCGGGGGGCAAGCTCTTCTCAGACCCGCTGGCGCGGCTGGTGTTCATGCTCTTCATCCTCTTTTCCGTGCCGGTAGGCTTCCATCACCAGTACACCGATCCGGGCATCACCGAGGCCTGGAAAGGCGTCCACGCCGCGATGACATACGCGGTCACCTTCCCCAGCCTGATCACCGCCTTCACGCTGATGGCAACGCTGGAATACGCCGGAAAGAAGCGGGGCGGGAAAGGATTGGTCGGCTGGATATTCCGTCTCCCGTGGGGCGATCCAAGCTTCGCCGCTCAGGTGTTCGCCATGATCATCTTTGCCGCGGGGGGCATCAGCGGGGTTATCAACGCCTCCTACACCGTTAACCTCGTTATCCACAACACGACCTGGGTTCCCGGCCACTTCCACCTGACGGTCGGCACGGCGGCGACTCTGAGCTTCATGGGCATCACTTACTGGCTTCTGCCCTACATCACCAAGCGGCGGCTCTTCAGCAGGCCGGTCGCTCTGGCTCAGGCCTGGACGTGGTTCATCGGCATGATCCTGTTCGGGCGTGGGATGCACTGGGCGGGCCTGCTGGGTGCGCCGCGTCGCGTTCCTTTCTCACAGGCTTTCTATACACAGGAGTTGATCGCCAACACCGCCGGGCGGGGGCTGGGGGGCTTCCAGGCTGCGATGTTACTGACGGCTGTCGGTGGCACGATCCTGGCCATCAGCGGGACGCTGTACTTCATCAACGTGATCGGCACGCTGGTAACGAAGAAAGGCTCGGCGGCGGACGTGGATATTCCCTTCGCCGAAGCACTTTCCGGCGCGGAGAGCGCCCCGCCGGTGCTGGATCGCTGGCGGGTCTGGATCGGCGGCGCAGTGGTGCTGATCCTGATCGCATATGTCCCGGCCCTGATCTCCATCATTCAGGCCAGCGACTGGAATGCGCCGGGGATGATCATACGCTGAGGGAGCTATTCGCAAAGGGAGAAGACAGACAGTGCACAGCCTGCCCCACAGAATGGGGCAGGCTTTTTCCTTCCTCTTTCTTGTCTAACTGCGTGGCCCCCGGCCTATCCCGGCGCGAAGAATGGAGAGCAACAGCCAGAATCCGAGAAAACTGGCTGCCGCGAAGGCAATCACGAACATAACGAGCACCCACCCGCCGCGCTCGTTGAGGCTCAGGGCAGGGATCAGCAGCGCGATCCCCACGATCAACGCTGCGACGAGGATGCTGACTACCAGCCGGTCGGTGATGCGGTCTAACTGCACCAGCGCCTGCTCCAGCCCCCGGTGCCTGAGCACCACCTCCAGTTCCCCCTTCTCAAGCCGGCGCAGGATCGCCAGACTCGACTCCGGAGCCGCGCCGAGGAGCGTGGCCCAGGCTCCGGCAGTCTTGAGCAACTCCGGCCCCCAGGTGCGCGGCAGGAGCAACTCCCATGCCAGCCGCCTGACGTGCGGCTCCGAGACGGCGAAGATGTCGAAATCCGGGTCGAGCCGGTGAGCGACGCCCTCCATCATGACCAGCGTCTTGCTCAAGAGCCACAGATCGGCGGGCAGATGCAGGTGGTAGCGGAAGGCGATCGTCATGACCTCATCCATCACTTCCTGAAAGCGGATGTCCTTAACAGGTATCCCCTGATATTTGCGCAGCAGGCGCGAGATATCGCGGTGCAGGCCCGCGCGATCAACCGTGTAAGGGGTCACGCCCAGTTGGACGAGGTAGTCAACCACCCGGTCCACATCAAGCCGGACGGCGGCGATGTATAGCTGTGCCAGCTCGATCCGCTGGCGGGGCTCCAGCCAGCCGACCATCCCGAAATCCATCGCCCCGATGACCTCACCCTCCATCACGACGAAGTTTCCGGGGTGGGGGTCGGCGTGGAAGAAGCCATCTTCGAGCACCTCTTTGATGATGATGCGCACCGCCTTCAGCGCCACACGGTGGGGATCATATCCGGCGGCGATCAGCGCCTCCCGGTCGTCTATCTTGACCCCATGCAGACGCTCCATCACGAGCATACGGCGGGTGAGGGTGTCCCAGTAGATGCGGGGGATGTGGAGACTCGGCTCACCGGCGAAGTTCCGGCGGAAGCGTTCCGCGTGGCGGGCCTCGTGCCGGTAATCAAGCTCCGTCTGGAGAGTGTAGGCGAATTCCTCAGCGATGGCCGGTAGATCGTAAAGCTCCCCCAGCGGGGTATGGGCCTGCAGGAGATTCGCCAGATCGAACATGATCTCGAGATCGATCTCGATCACGCTCCGAATGCCGGGACGCTGAATCTTGATGACAACCTCGGAGCCATCCAGCAGGCGGGCCGCGTGGACCTGAGCCAGAGAGGCCGCCGCGAGGGGTTTCTCTTCCACCTCTGCAAACACGCTCTCCAGCGGCCCATCAAGCTCCCTTTCTATCTGGGCGCGAATCTCGTCCCAGGGGACGGGCGGAACCTCGTCCTGAAGCTTCCTCAACTCGGCGATGAAGGAGGGTGGCAGGAGATCGGGGCGTGTGCTGAGCACCTGTCCCAGCTTGACAAACGTCGGCCCCAGTTCTTCCAGAGCCAGCCGGATGCGCGTTGAGGTGTCGAGAGGGGACGGTTTTTCCTGCATGCCCCGGCGCGGCAGCGAGAGCCGCTCAGGCAGGCCAAGCCGGTTGACCAGATCGCCGAAACCGTGCTTGATCAACACCTGCGCGATCTCGCGATAGCGGCCCAGATGCCGGACTCGCTGAAAAGGCTGGTACATCCGTACCTCCGTTTTTGCTGGCAGGCCGTCCCCTGCTCCCCCCTAGGGGCCGGGCCGTTTAGCCCTCCCCGCCGGAGGATCGTCCCACTGCCAGCAGGAGAGACGCCAGCCGTGCCCCTCGACGGCGAGAGCGGCCGCATAACCGGGCCAGGGATGCAGCCTGCACAGGGTCCAGCGTGCCACTTCTTTCGCCGCACCTTCAACGTACCTGAGGGCGGCTGGCCGATCAGGGTCTACCGAGACGGCGAACCGGTCAAGCGGGATGGAAAGCCCCTCCCCTCTGGCCTTGAGATAGGCTTCTTTGCACGTCCAGCAGGCAAAGAACGCCGCCTGACGCTTCTCCTCAGCCAGGCCTATCAGTTCCTCGACCTCTCGTGGTGAGAAGAAGCGTCGGGCGATCAACTCGTCTGCAACCCCTGCCCGGATGATCTCCACATCCACCCCGATCTCCCGCCCCCACGCCACTGCGATCAGCGCCAGCCCGGAGGAATGCGCGAGGTTGAAGCGCAACGGAAGGGGATCAGCCAGCGACGGCTTGCCGTGAGGGCTGTAACGAAACCGGAGACTCCGGGGCGGCTCCCTCAGATAGCGCCCCAGGATGCTCCTCAGCGCCCCCCGCCCCGTGATGTAGCGTCCCCGATCACGCGGGGAAACGAAACGGGCTGCCCGCTCCCTCTCGTCCGGGGAGAGCAGTTGTCGCAGGCGGGCCACCTCCGAAGGCGGGAGATCGAGCCACACCCGCCAGACGTGAACGTCATCACCGGCCAGTGTTATGTCGGCTGGCGGGCGGGGCCATGAGAACGCCCGCCGGGCCTCATCCCCGCCTGACACAGACAAACATCCGTTGCTCTGTTCGCTCCCCTTCACAGGAAAAAATCACGCAGAGCATCGCTGATATCCTCGATCAGGTCATGCCACTCAACGTCGGGGGATCGCCTGATCAACAGCTCTGAGCCGTCGAGGGTGAGGGCCACCACGCCCGGCACAGCGAAAAGCGTTTGTGCAAGCGGCGAACCCTCCTCCTCGCCCGCTTCCGGCGACTCGTACACCTCCGGGCCTCCCATCGGCGTCAGGTCAAGGTTTGTGAGCAGAAGCATCACGTCCGGATCGTCGGTTGGTTCCGGTTGGATGTCAATATACTCGGTCATCGCTTTCTGATGCCTCACAGGATCGGCTGGCGAATCTGCCGGGCTGCCGTAACGTTACCCGGCCTCGTCTTCGGGCACAAAGCGAAGGGTCAGGACGCCGTTCTCCAGACGGGCCGATTCGACCTCCAGCGGCCAGAGCACTCTGGGCAGGGCGATATTGCGCCGGTACGATCCGACGCCGAGCGTCAGTTCATCCACCGAGCGGAAGAGTTCGATCTCCGTTTTATCCGCCAAGGGGAGGGGGATGGAGAGGACGTAGTTCCCCTCCGCATCACGGGAGAGGCGCTCGGTCTCGCCCTTATACAGGCGCTCGGTCGGGTCCCGATCAGCGAAGAGGGCATCGCCCATCTGGCGCAGCAGCTCCAGCCCTCCCACTTCATGCTCAAAGAGAGGAGCGGTCAGGAGAGGGAGGGGATCGAAGCACTCGTGGATCAGTTCGAGATGCTTGGCCTGAGCATCCTTCCAGGCTTTGAAGTAGGGATCGGTGACTTCGTCGGGGATCAGGCGGTTGCAGACGACCGCATCCACCGGATAGCCATAAAGATTCAGGTAGGTGTAGGTGCGCTGCGTCTCTTTGATCACCATCCGCTCGGCGTTGACGACCAGCCGCATTGAGGAGACGTTCCCATCGCTGAGCATGGCCCGAACCTCGTCGAGCGTCTCAAACAGACGCTCCACTGCGTTGATTGCGTTCACATCCGGCCCCTGCACGCCGAAGGGACGTGCCACAGGTGTCAGAATGCGGGCCGCAGTGCGCCCCAGCGGGATCAGCTTTTCGACCCACCAGCGAGCTACATCCGGCAGGCTGAGCAGCCGCAGCGTCTCCGCAGTGGGAGCGGCGTCAATGACGACCACATCATACCTGCCGCTCTCGACGTACTCATTCAGCCAGAGCAGGCTGGCCCCCTCCTCCAGCCCCGGCAGGACGGTAACTTCCTCGGCGATGATGTCCTCTGCCCCCCGGTGGGTGAAGAGGCTGACCATGAATTTCTGAAAGTCTCCCCAGTACTTATCTATCGAGTAGTGAACGTCAATTTCCTGAGCGTCCAGGTTCTTTGTCACGTTGCCGGGCTCCGGGCCAAGCTCCGTTTGAAGCGAATCGCCCAGCGAGTGGGCCGTATCCGTGCTGACGACCAGCGCCCGGTAGCCCAAGTCGGCACAGCGCAACGCCGTTGCCGCCGCCACGCTTGTCTTCCCGACGCCCCCTTTGCCCGTGTAGACGATCGCACGCATAGTCACTCTACCCTGATCGTGCCCAGATCGATCACGTTATCCGGCAGCGGCTCGCCGTCCATCGTCTGGATGGGCAGGCGCTCCACTGTCTGGCTGTCGTACATCCCCAGCCGGATATGGTACAGGCCGGGCGCAAGGCCCGCCACCGGGACGGTGATCGCATCCTCAACAACCGCACCCTCCGGCCAGAACGAGGTGGGGAACTGCCCGCCGCGCGGCTGGACATCCGCCTGAGTGGCAAGCTGCCCCTCGCTATCTATTACGTGTACAAAGGTCGTGTAGTCGCGCGGTATGTCAGACAGGGCCTGCCACTGGAGACGCACGCTCACGTTCGGACCTTCGTGCGTCAGGTTCGGATCGGCCAGCAGCAGGCCATCACCCACCCGGTAGCGGGGCGGATCGGCCTCCGGCCACCTCTCCGGCAGCATGCCGATCATGCCCAGAATGACCAGGTTCTGCACAGCGCCGTTGTCCAGCGTGGCTGGGACCGGCTCCAGCGTGTCTTCGTGGAAGTAGTTGAGCGTCACGCGGTATGTCTGCAGGGAGGCAGCATCGGCACGGAGCGGCACGCGGACGCGGTCGCAGAAGGCAACGCCCGGCTCCCAGTAGAGCGTGGCGTACATGCCCAGCCCCGGATGAGTGTTACGCTCGCCGATCTTGTTGTCGGCCTCGTCAACCACATGGACGGCGTAGGGCAACGCCTCATCAAGCGGTCCTCCGCTTTCCCAGCACAGCGTGACGAACAGAGTCTCCCCCGGGCGCACGAGACGCGGCTCGATCCGGAAGCCAATGAGGGTGATGGTCTCGCCGAAGCGCACATCGGCGGGATGATCGTACTGATCGGCCAGCAGAGCCGGATCGGTGACCCGATGCGGCAGATCATAGGCCGGTCGCAGCACGCCGAACAGCCCGTACACCGAGGCCGGGATCAGG
>DRKO01000288.1 GCA_011051745.1 Chloroflexota bacterium
CCACGTACTCATCATCGTAAATCCGGAAGCCGGGAAAAGAAATTCCGGAAAAAAGCTGATCCCCATTGAGAAGGCCCTCGGAAAGAAAAATATCAGTTTCAAATACCGTCCCCGCCGAGGGCCGGGCCTGGATCGTGCATCCGAGGACGGTCAACACGCTGCGCCAGATCAAAGACAGCAGCAACAAGTACCTGTGGGCCGACCCCGCCGCGCCCGGCGATCCGCCGACGCTGTGGGGCTACCCGGTCTTCACGACGACCGCCATTCCGATCACCGAAACGCAGGGGACCAGCACCGACTGCTCAACGATCTATCTGGGCTGCTGGCCGGAGTTCGTGATCGGGCAACGGAAAGCACTGGAGCTGCGAGCCAGCGATGCGGCAGGCAACGCCTTTGAGTATGACCAGGTGTTTATCCGGGCCATCATGCGGGTGGATGCCAACGTGCGGCACGCGGACTCGTTCGAGGTGCTGAAAGGAGTCAGGCCGTAGCGAAGCAGGGTAACCCCTGATCCACTACGGCCAGAAAGTGCAATCCCCCTCCTCACAAAAAATCTGACGGGCAGCCAAGGGGGGCAGTGGGGAGGGGGTACACACTTTTACTATAGCACATTCTGACCCCCGGTGATGTAACAAAGGCTTAACATTTTAACATGTGGTGTAACAAATTGTAATGGGCACTGGAGCGGAGGAGGGCCGATGACGGACTACACAACGGTGAGCGCGTTAAAAGGATACCTGCGGATCAGCGGGACGGGGGACGATGCGCTGCTGGGCGACCTCGTGACGCGGGCCAGCCGGATGATTGACGATCACTGCGGGCGCTGGTTCTCCGCCGAGACGCAGACCCGCTACTACGACGCCGTCGGGGCGCATATCACGGGGCAACTGCTGTTTCTCGATGCGGACCTGCTGAGTGTTACCACGCTGGTCAACGGCGACGGGACGGAGGTCAGCAGCGATGACTACATCCTGCGTCCGGTCAACTGGCCGCCCTACTTCGGGATCGCGCTGAAGACGAGCAGCGGGCTTGGCTGGACGTACACCGACAGTCCAGAGAAGGCGATCCGCGTGACGGGGACGTGGGGCTACAGTGCCACGCCGCCGGAGCCAATCGTCCACGCGACGATCCGGCTGGCCGCCTGGCTGTATCGCCAGCGCGACACGGGCGCGGAGCCGTCTCAGGTGGAGGTGAGCGAGCGGGGCGTTTCCATCGCTCCGGCCCGCCTGCCGCGTGATGTGCTCGACCTGATCGGGCCGTATGTGCGGCTGCGGCTCTCCACCTGGTAGGCACAGGAGGGGAAGCGATGAGCTGGCGAACGGCCTTTACCAATCTGGCGGCGATCAGCGTGGCGGGCGTCGTGACCAGCTACGACCTCGACGATCTGCCCAATACGCTGCCCGCCGCCGAGCTTCCGGCGCTCGTGCCGGGCTTTCCAGAGGGCGTCGGCCTGATCGGCGAGGAGGAGATCGGCTTCTCGACCCTGACGTATGACGGCGCGGTCTGGCGGGCGACGCTGCACGTGGAACATACGCTGTTCTGGTCTCCGGCCTGGTCGGATGTGGGCCTGAGCGCCGCCCTGCCCGATCTGGTGACGGCGATAGACGACTATCTGACCGCGCTCAGCGCCGACGGCACGCTCGGCGGGGCACTGGATGAGGAACTGGAGATTCTGGACGTGCGTCCGGGGGTGGTCGAGTACGCCGGAGTGCGCTTCTACGGGGTGCGCTTCCGCCACCGCTGGAAGCGGGCGATCGGGTAGGGGGCATCATGCCACGCGCAACGTACACGCTGGAGATGGAACTGAGCGCCGGAAGCTGGACGGGCGTTACCGGTGACTGGCACACGGCAACCCCGCTTGTGATCGAGCGGGGGATCGAACCGGGGGAGCGTCTGGCCGGGGTGGGGCGGATGACGTTCGCGCTCTACAACCCGGACGGGCGCTACACGCCGGGTCACCAGAATGCGAAACCGGGCTTTGAGGTGGGGGTCGCCGTCCGGCTGCGGGCCAGCTACGGCGGCCAGACGGACACGCTCTTCTACGGGCGGCTGGCGGAGATCATCCCGCGCGGGGAGCGGGGCGAGCCGGTGGCGCGGATCGTCTGCCGGGACGAGATGGCGGCGGTCTACACGGCGCGGCTGGAGACGTTCCCCCTGCTGCTCGACGCGCGCCCGAAGGACGTGGTGACCCGTCTGGTGCGGCGGGCCTTCACGCCGCCGGGGCTGGCCGGATACTGGCAACTGGGCCGCTCGCAGGCTTCCGAACTGGGCCAGAACACCCGCCTGCCGGATGACGACACCGGCACGGACTATGACGAGGGGCAGAGCGTCTTCCCCTGGGTGGGCGATACCTGGCACGCGCCGCCGGGTGAGGTGGCCGGTCAGGGGATCGCAGTGGCCCGCGCCCTGCGCGAGGTGTGCGCCAGCGAGGGCGGGACGTTCTATCTGGCCGCCGACGGCACGCCGGTTTTCGCCGACCGGCACGCTCGCCCCCGGCACATCACGCCCGACGCGACGCTCTCCGGCTCACTGGCCGGATTGCGCGTTGAGCGAAGCGAGGGGCGGGTTGCCAACCGGATCGAGATCACCACCCACCCGCGTGAGGCCTCTTCAACGGTCGAGGTGCTGTGGTCGCTCAACCACACCCTGCGGCTGGAGGAAGGCGTCCCCCGGACGCTGGTCTGTCGCTATGTGGACCCCGATCAGAAGGCGATTCAGGTGGGAGCGTGGGAGGTGGTCCCGCCCGCCGAGGGGACGGACTACGCGGCGACCGATCAGCCGGACGGGACGGGGCAGGACGTGACCGACTATCTGACGGTCGAGGCGGAGGCGGGGGCGTCCTCGGCGCGGCTGACGCTGACGAGCGACTGGCGCGGGCCGGGCCGGAACGTGGCCTACGTTCACCTGCTGCGGGTGCGGGGTAAACCGCTGCGCACCTACCAGCCGGTGACGGTGGTCGCCGAAGACGAGGCCAGCCAGGCCGCTCACGGGCGGCGGCTGTTGCACCTTGACATGCCTCTGCAGGATGACGCCGCCGTAGCGGGGGATCTGGCCCGCGCTCTTCTGGCGAATCGCAAAGACCCGCGCGACTGGCTGACCGTGCGGGTGGAGGCGACGGCCAGCGCCACGCTGCTAACGCACGGACTGGCCCGCGACGTGGGCGACCGGCTGCGCGTCAGCGATGATGATCTCGGCCTGAACGGGGTGGAGAGCTTCATCGAGAAGGTGCGGCACGAGATCGGACGCGGGGGCGCGTCCCACC
>DRKO01000289.1 GCA_011051745.1 Chloroflexota bacterium
CGGCGGTGTTGAAGGGGTCCACGTAAACATCTTTGCCGTGCACATGAAAGATCGCGTCGCCCAGCGCCCGGATGGCAGCGACCGGATTAACGCCGTTCCACCAGAGATGACTGGGATCAAAGTTGCAACCCAGCAACGGGCCAACTGCCTCCCGCAGACGCAGGAGGGTATCCACATTGTAGACCAGCATACCGGGGTGCATCTCAAAGGCAACCCTGACGCCGTGATCCTCAATGTAGCTGTAGGTCTGCTCCCAGTAAGGGATCGCCACCTCGTTCCACTGGTAATCGAGCATCTCCAGAAAATGCGGCGGCCAGGCGCAGGTGATCCAGTTGGGCATGGTGTCATCCGGTGTGCCCGCCGGAAGGCCGGAGAAGGTATTCACAACCGGCACGCCCAGCAAAGAGGCGAGCTTAACGCCTTTGCGGAGCACTTCGTCCGCCTCTCCGGCGATCTCCGGGTCAGGGTGAAGGGGGTTGTTGTGGAAGCTGAGGGCGCTCACGATCAGGCCGCGCGAGGTGATCGCCTCCATCCACTCGTCGCGGCGGGCCTCGCTTTCGAGCAGGTCGTCAACCGGACAGTGAGGGCTACCGGGATACCCCCCTACCCCGATCTCGACCGCCGTCACGCCATATGAGACGGCCTTATCGAGCGCCTCCTCAAACGAGAGATTCCCCCACAGAGCCGTAAACACTCCGATCCGCATCTGTCCACTCCTCTCTTGAAAGACCTCGCTCAACCGACGGGCAGCGCGTCCTGCTGGCGTCGCAGCCTGACGACCACGCTCCCCTCGTCCAGTTCGACATCGTCCCACGTCAGGATCGAACCAGCAGCCACCGACTGGACAACCTTCGCGCCGGGGGTCAGGCCAACCGGCAGCGCATTCAGGCGACGGGCCTCCGCAGCCAGATCAATGACGCCATACGTCGTATAGCCGCCAAAGTCATCGAGCATCTCACCGGCGCGGAGATCGCGCTTGGCAACGGCCATCACCTCAGCCACCGGCTCATCGAGCGGCTCCAGCCAGACCTCGCGGTTCAGATACGCACGGGCGACCGAGATCGGCGCTTCGAGAAACCAGAGATGGTAGGGACGGAAGAAGGTCACGTATTTGCCGCGCCCGACCTTGAGGTATTCCAGGTCGGCCTGAAGACGGGGGTCTTCCACCCGCACCGTGACGAACACGCCCCCGGCCATCTCCGGCCCCTGAACGAAATCCACCACGCCGGGGAAGCGGCTGATGCCGCCATCTTCCTCCAGCGCGAATATCTGCGAGACGGTCTCAAGCGTCGCCTGCGGGCCAGTCATCCCGCGCTGCATGGGACGGCAACCGGTGGCATTGGCGGCGCAGGCCATCTCAAACATGGTCTTTGTGCCATCCACGTAAGAGGCAACCTGATAGGGGTTTTTGTTAACCCTGCGGGCCGCCCCGGCGACCGTCTCCGGCGTCGCGGCGGGGTTCAGGGGATTGTTTTTCCCCTTGCCGATGGCGATCACCTCGTACCCCAGGCTGGTGACAAAGTCGTATAGCTCCATCAGGCAGCCCGGCTCGTCGCCGGAGGAGACGGTGTACAGCACCCCGGCCTCGCGGGCCAGCCGCTTCAGGATGCGACCGACCGTCACGTCCGCCTCGATGTTGATCAGCACCACATCTTTGCCGTGCCGGATGCAGGCATGCGCCACTTCCGCCCCGACCGCCGGAGACCACGTCGCATCAACGACGATGTCTACCGCCTCCAACCGGGCCGGTAAGCTCCGGGAGGCGGTGACAACACGCCGCCCCCGGCGCAGCGCGTCCATCGCCCTGGCGGGGTCGTCGGTCTCGACGATGGCTTCACGGGGAAGGCCGGTATCCGTAAAAGACCGAAACGCCCCGGCCACATCGTCGCTGGCGAGCACCGTCACTTCCATGCCGGGGACGCGGGCCACCGCCGCGACGAATCCGCTCCCCATCCAGCCCATCACGCTCGCGCCGACGCGGATCGGGTTGCCCCCGGCCTGACGCCTCAGCAATTGCTGGCGGATCACGCCCCCACCGCCCTTCTGGCCTCGACAGCCTCACGGGCAGCGCGGGCGATGTCATAGGCCGTCAGATGATATTTCTCCAGCAACCGGTAGGGGTCAGCCGACTCAACGTAGACATCCGCCAGGCCGACAAACCGCATCGGGACGGGGTGATGGGCGGCCACGATACGGGCGATATTGCTTCCCATCCCACCCTGCAGGAGATGCTCCTCAGCCGTCACGATCGCGCCGGTCTCACGGGCGGCGGCAACGACGGCGTCCACATCCAGAGGGCGGAGGGTGTGCATATCGAGCACACGGGCCTCGATGCCCTCCCCGGCCAGCAACGCGGCGGCGTCCAGAGCGGCGGAGACCATGAGACCACAGCCGATGATCGTCACATCGTCCCCCTCCCGAACGATGTTCGCCTTCCCGATCTCGAAGGGGCAGGCATCTTCAGGGTAGATGTGGGGCATCGCCATCCGGCTGGAACGCAGAAAGACCGGCCCCACATGATCGGCGGCGGCCTGTACGGCTCTACGCATGGACGCCGGATCGGAAGGGACAAGGATAACGAACGTCGGCAGCCCGCCGACCAGCGCAAGGTCTTCGATGCCCATCTGGGTGGGGCCGTCCTTCCCCAGCGTGATCCCGCCGTGACTGCCGACGATCTTGGCGTTGACGTTCGACATGGCAATCGCCAGCCGAATCTGGTCGTAGGCGTTGCACAGCAGGAACGACGAGAAACTCACGATGAAGGGAATGAACCCGCAGGCCGCCAGCCCGGCCCCGACGCCAACCAGGTTGCTTTCCGCAATGCCGATGTTGAAGAAACGCTCCGGGAATTCATAGCGCACAAGCTCAGCTTTGGTCGAGTTGCCCAGATCACCATCGAGAACGACCACCTTCGGATTGGCCCGCGCGACCTCCAGCAAAGCTTCGCCAAAGATATTACGCAGGGGAACGGAGGGCTTAAGCCCGGCGATCTCACCCGGTTGCATTGATTTCCTCCCGTGCCTTCTCCGCCTGCTCAGGGGTCAGGGCGCGGCCATGAAAGCGATAGTCAGCCTCGACGAACGAGACACCCTTCCCCTTGACCGTGTGGGCGATCAGGATGGACGGCTGGCCTTCGACCTGCTGAAGGGCCTTCAGGCGGGGGATGATGTCCTCGAAGTCGTGGCCGTCCGCCTCCTCAACGTGCCAGCCAAAGCTGCGCCATTTATCGGCCAGCGGCTCAAGCGCCATCTCGCGGCTGATGGGGCCGGTCTCCTGATATTTGTTGTAGTCCAGAATGGCGATCAGCCGATCCGCCCTGAAGTGAGCGGCGGACATGGCCGCCTCCCATATCTGCCCGGCCTGACATTCGCCATCCCCCAAAAGGACATATACCCGATAGTCCAGGCCGTTCAAGCGCCCGCCGAGGATATGCCCGACGCCGAGCGATAACCCCTGCCCCAGCGATCCGGTCGTCGCCTCCACACCGGGCATCATCCCCTGAATGGGGTGGCCCTGAACGGGGCTATCAAGCTGGCGCAACCGCCACAGCTCCGAGCGGTCGAAGTATCCGGCATGGGCCAGCACGGCATAGAGCAGAGGGGCGGCGTGCCCCTTGCTCATGATAAAGCGATCCCGCTCCGGCCAGTCGGGTTGATGGGGACGGTAGCGAAGAAGACCACCGAAGTAGAGAGCGGTGACGATCTCGACAGCGGAGAAGGAGCTTGAGGGATGACCGGAAGCGGCTTTCGTCGTCATATCGAGGATGTCAAGGCGAATCTGGCGGGCCTTCTCCCGCAGGGACCTGTAATCAAGCGTTACGGTGTCCTTCATCGCCCCTCCCCGGCACTGTGACGGCTCAGGAACTCATCCACCCGGGCGGCGGTGGGGAGCGCGGGAATGACACCCTGCGTCAGGGAAGTGAGCGCCCCGACGGCATTGGCATAGCGCAACGCCGCCCGAAATTGATCGGGGGCCAGACGGTCCCGCCAGTTGCCATCGCCGACCAGACGACACAACAGGCCAGCGACAAAGGCATCCCCACAGCCAACGGCGTCCACTGTCTCCACTCTGAAGCCGGGCACATGCTCCCCCGCTTCGGCGGTCTGGAAGAAGCTGCCATGCGGGCCGAGCGTCACGACGCAGGCCTGCGGGCCTTTCTCGATCAGGGCCTTCGCCGCCACGCCGAGACTCCCCGGCTCCATCGAGACGCGATCCCGCCCGGAGAGCAACGCTACCTCCACCTCGTTGACCTTGATCAGGTCGGCCAGAGGGAGAGTCTCCATGATGGTCTCAACCGCCTGCTGCGGGCTGCTCCACAGAGCGGGGCGGTAGTTGACATCAAAAGAGATCAGCGCCCCGGCCTCGCGGGCCAGCCGGATCGCCTCCAGCGTGGCGCTGCGGGCCGGTTCGTGGGTGAGGCTCAACGATCCGAAGTGGAAGGCCCGCGCCTGCCCCAGCAGGTCACGATCCAGTTCCTCCGAACGGAGGAGGGTATCCGCGCCGGGGTTGCGGTAAAAGACAAACTCGGCGGTGTTCTCGTCCGGCATGGCGATAAAGGCCATCGTGGTGCGGGCCTCCGGATCGAAGCGCACACCGCGCGTCTCGACACCCTCCCGCCGGAGAACATCCACCAGATAATGACCGAACGCCTCATCGCCAACCTTGCCGATGAAGGCGCTCTGCCTGCCCAGCCGGGCGACCGCCACCGCGACATTGGCCGGAGCACCGCCCGGCTTGGGCCGGAAGGCGGAGACCTCAACCAGACTCCTGCCCAGCTCCGCCGGGAACATGTCTACCAGAAGCTCGCCGAGCGTGACGACATCCATTCGCTACCCCTCCCCGCCCAGCATGCGCCGCATCAG
>DRKO01000290.1 GCA_011051745.1 Chloroflexota bacterium
CCCGCCGTGCTGGAGCGTCGCCCCCTGATCATCAAAATCTCAAACGCGCCGCCGGTTGTGCGCCCCCAGAGCGGCCTCAGCTATGCCGATCTGGTCTTTGAGCACTACGCAGAGGGCGGATGGACTCGCTTTTCGGCCCTGTTCTACAGTCAGGGGGCCTCTCACATCGGCTCGGTGCGCAGTGCGCGGCTGATCGATCTCGAACTACCGCGCATGTACGATGCGCTGCTCGTCTTTTCGGGGGCCAGCAACGGGGTGATCGAACTGATCCGCCGCTCCCCCATCTACCCCTACAACGTCATCTCCCCCCAGTTCGGCTACGGGGAACCCTACTTCGTGCGCTTCCCGCGCGAGGGGCTGGCCTTTGAGCACACCCTCTTCACCGACTCCGATCTGCTGTGGCAGTGGGCCACCGAGCGGGAGGTAAACCGCCCGCCGCGCTTCAGCACACCCGGTATGGCCTTCCGCGCCACGCCCCCGGAGGACGGCGCACCGGCCAGCGTCGCCACGCTTGAATATGCCCGCACAGACGTTATGTGGCGCTATGATCCGTTAACAGGCCGTTACCTGCGCTGGACGGACGGCGTGCCCCACACCGACGCGCTGACGGGCGAGCAACTGGCCTTCGAGAACGTGATCGTGCTGAGCGCCTATCACGAGGAGATTGACATCCTGCCGGAGATATTCTTCGGGGTGGAGAAGTCGCTGGAGATACGGCTGTGGGGAGAAGGCCCGGTGACCCTCCTGCGGGACGGGCAGGCCTTTGAGGGGCACTGGCATCGCGAGGGCGAGCGAGACATGCTCTCCTTCACCGACATGAACGGCGATCCCCTGCTCCTCAAGCCGGGGCGAACCTTCTTTCAGATCATCCGCGCCGGATTCGAGCCGCTGGTTATCCAGCCCTGAGATCAGGCCGGATAAGCGGCCTGCCGCACGCAGAAAGTCTCCAGCCGGTCGCGCAGAACCGTCACCCCGATGCCGGGGCCGGTGGGAACGTCCATTGTTCCATCGGGGTTGAGGGTAAAGGGTGGCTCGACGATGTCCTCAGCCCAGTAGCGATCCGAGGCCGAGATGTCGCCCGGCAGCGAGAAGTTCGGCAGGGAGGCCACGGCGAGGTTGTGAGCCCTCCCGATCCCCGACTCAAGCAATCCACCGCACCAGACCGGCATCCCCCGCGCCTGACACAGATCGTGAATAGCCCGCGCGTTCGTGATCCCGCCCACACGGGCAGGCTTGATATTGATGATGCCGCAACTGCCCAGCTCGAAGGCCTCGCGGGCACGCCCGACGGTGTGGATGCTCTCATCCAGACAGATCGGCGTCCTGAGCTGGCGTTGCAGGGCTGCGTGGTCAATGATGTCATCATGGGCAAGGGGTTGCTCGATCATCATCAGATCGAACGCATCCAGCGCCCGCAGAATCTCCACTTCTTCCAGCGTGTAGGCCGAGTTCGCGTCCACCATCAGGGGAAGAGCGGCGAAACGCTCCCGCACCGCCCGCACGACTTCGACATCCCAGCCCGGCTTGATCTTGATCTTGATCCGCCGATAGCCTTCCCCCACAAAGGCGCTGATCCGGCTCAGGAGGTCGTCGAGCGAGTCCTGAATGCCGATGCTGACGCCGCACTCAACACGCCGACGGCTGCCCCCCAGCAATTCGGAGATCGGGACTCCCGCCCGCCGGGCCTCCAGGTCCCACACCGCCGCCTCAAGCCCCGCCTTTGCCATCTGATGCCCGCGCACCCGCTCGAAGAGGAGAGGGATATCCGTTGCGTGCTCGACCTGCGCCCCCAGAAGCATCGGGATCAGGTAATCTCGCTGGACGTGCCAGCAGGTTTCAATCGTCTCCGGCGAGTAGAAGGGACGAACATCTACCGGTGACTCGCCATACCCGACCAGCCCATCCGCGTAGACGGCCAGGATGATCTTGTGCACCACCTCCTCGCGCCCGAAGCTCGTCTCAAAAGGATGCCTGAGCGGCATTTGAAGGTGGAACTGCTCAACCCGTTCGATTTGCACTGCGCTCCTCCCCGAAAACCAGCTCTTCCACAGACCCACGCTCCAGAACGTAGAAGCTGCGGCGGGACGGGCCGCGACCTTCCGTGACAAAGCGGCTGACGACATATCCCGCGCCGAAGGCCTGTTCGCAGAGTTCCCGGATGTGGAACCGACAGGCACGGGCCAGTTCCATATCGGCCTGCTTGAGCGCGTTTACGTCGCCCGGTATCTCAATCAGGATCGGATCGGCCTCAAAGGCAGGGATGACCCTGCCGGGCCCGCGCAGCCCATCCGTCCGTACAGTGGAAGGATTCACGAGTTGAGCCCCGGCCTCCAGCCAGTCGTCCAGAGCGCGGGAGCGCGGCGGTTGCTCAAGCCGCGCCCGCACACGGGGGCTGTCAACCCACCATTCCAGTTCGAAGCGGTCGGTCGGCAACCCGGCGTTGATCGCCTCGTCCAGTTCGCCGTAGGCGTTTCGGATGTAGCGGCGGCAGATGCCCCCCAGCTTCTCGATGTTCAGGCGGGCGTTTCGGCTCTGCAGGGGGTCGAACGTCCACACGATCAGCCTGAGACCCTGCGCCAGAACGTGCTCTCGCTGAGCCAGCTTGAGCCGGTAGCCAACCGAGCGGCCCTGCCAGGCGGGGACGATGCCCATCATGTGCGAGCAGTGCACGTAAGGGCTTCCTCCCATCTGCGCGGCCTGCTCATCCGTGCCTGTGCCCAGAAAGCCGAAGACGAAGCCGATCATCTCCCCCGCCGGAGTAAAGGCCCCCAGAACCGCGCCGCCATGCCACTGGACGGCCTGTAACATGTGGGCGGGGACTTCCTCGCCGTGCTGGCCCATGTGCCAGGCGGCCCGTTGAACATCCTCGCAGGTGTGGAATTCATCATGAGTTTTCAGCGGCCTGATGATGATAGAGTCGTTCATCGCTCCCTTTGATGATCTGGCAGGCGGTAGCCTCGTTTGTCCGCTCCTCCGGTTTGAATTATCATACGCCCGGCAGGAATCCCCGTCAACAGAGGAAGGCATAATGGCCCGTGTCGTGTTCCTCGGAACCCCCGACTTCGCCGTCCCCAGCCTGAAGGCGCTCGTCATGCACCCGGAGCTGGAGGTGGTGGGAGTCGTCACGCAGCCCGACCGCCCGGCAGGCAGGGGGCGCGGCATCCGCAAGTCGCCTGTGAAGCGGACGGCGGAGGAACTGGGGCTTCCCGTTTTCCAGCCTGAGACGCTCCGCGATCCGGAGGCAGTCGAGCACCTGCGGCGCTGGTCGCCGGATGTGCTGGTCGTCGTCGCCTTCGGGCAGATCCTCCGCAGGCCGGTTCTCGAACTGGCCCCCTTCGGCAGCCTCAACGTCCACGCCTCGCTTTTGCCGCGCTGGCGGGGGGCCGCGCCGATCCAGTACGCCATCCGCGCCGGAGATGAAGAGACGGGGATCACAATCATGAAGATGGACGAGGGGCTGGACACCGGGCCGATCCTCGTCCAGCGGGCCATCCCCATCGCGCCGGATGAGACGGGGGCCAGCCTGCATGACCGGCTGGCCGCGCTCGGCGCGGAGATGCTCCCCCAGGCGGTCTGTGAGTATCTGGCCGGGGAACTCGTCCCCCACCCCCAGCCGGAAGAAGGTGTCACGCTGGCCCCGACGCTGAAAAAGTCGGATGGCGAGATTGACTGGAGCCATCCGGCGATTGAGATCGATCGGCAGGTGCGTGCCTACGACCCCTGGCCGGGCACGTTCACATACCTGCAGGGCAGGCTGCTCAAGGTGATCAGGGGAACGCCCCTCCCTGAGATCACCCGACCGGAGCCGCCCGGCACGCTGCTAGCCGACGAAGGGGGCCTTGCCGTCCAGACGGGCGAAGGGCTGTACCGTCTGGATGTCATCCAGCCTGCCGGTAAAAAACAGATGACCGGTCGGGCTTTTCTGGCCGGTCATCCTCAGGCTCCGGGCCTGCGGCTGGGTCGGTAATCCACCCCCTCAGGGGGCCTCCCCCACCCAAAAGTAGAACTTTTTCTTCTTTATCAATCCCCCAGAAGTCCTATTCACGGGGGAGAGCACTTAGTTTACACTGGAAAAGCATCGCAGGAGACGTCTGTCACAAAATTGTTATGAGTTTGTGTTAATCACCCCGCACTTTATCCTTTATACTAGAGAGGGGAGATTGACATATTTTCATCTTTACTCTAACGATACTCTAACGGGCAGTCAATCGCCGCGCAGCTTTTATCCAATTAAGGACATCCGGAGAGTAATGCCCCGGGACCTGGAGCAACGCTCGGACTTCGTCCGGGTGAGCCTGGGCCAGTTGTTTTAGCGTCCTGATCCCTCCGGCCTTGAGCTGTCTGGCATATAAATCGGCCAGACCGGGGATCACAGTCAGATCGTCTTCGGCCTCGTCCGCGCCGGAGTCAGGCCCGGTAAGCGACTCGTCAACCTCCGGATCACCGGAGGGAAGCATAGGTTTCTCGTCCGAATGTCTTTCGACCGGCCTGTTGATGTGAGTCCGGGGCTCCTCTTCAGAGGAGATGACCTGATGGTAGTGGTGGAGCAGACGACGAAGTTCATCCTCCTGCTCTTTGAGCAGACGGCGGGCATTTTCCAGATCAACTTCCCGCTGCTGACGCTGGCGTATCAACCGCCGGAGTTCGGCATCCCGTTGATCGAGAAGAGCCTGTGCGCTGTTGATCTCCGCCGTCTTCTCTTTGACCGCCTGACGCAGCATCCGTAGCTCGCTATCCTGACGCTGAACCTGCTGGGTGAGACGGTTGATCTTGACGCGATAGGTATCACGCAGTTGACTCAACAGTTCGAGCTCTTCGATATTACGATCAATATCTTCCAGAACATCCCGACCTTCCCGGCGGTCTGTTTCAGAGATCGATTGGGAACCGTGAAGGTTCGGATGATCCTTCTGGAGCCAGTTTTGATGTTCACTCAACGCTGCCAGCAAACGGCGGCGTTCTTGTTCGCTCTCCTGTACC
>DRKO01000291.1 GCA_011051745.1 Chloroflexota bacterium
CCGGCCAGCGATGAGGAGCGCGTCAACGGCATTCACTATCTGGTTTCTGATGCGCTGACCTCCGGCTATCGGCCTCCGCCCGACAACACGCTTCTCGGCGCACCGCCGGGCCGTCTGGATAACCACGTCGGGCGGACGTGCCGCTGGCGGGGCGAAACGCTCTTTCACTACCACCACGTCGCCCCGATCTCCACCCAGTACTCCGCCCCGGACGGCGCACTGGCCGCCATCAAGCGCATCACGGCCACACCGGAGGGAAGGCTCAGGCTCCATTACCTGCCCGCGCTGGAACCCTGCACCGCGTCCCCTCTGGAGATGGGGCCGATTGAGCCGCTCATGGGCACGTGGCGACAGGAGGGCGCAACCGTTCAGGGGGAATCGTTCCCGGCGACTGCCAGCGCCTTTCTGCCGATGGAGATCGAGGCCGCGATCATCACCGCCCGCCTGACGATTGAGGAAGGCCGCGCCGCAGGGCTGATCTTCGGGTTTCAGGACGCGGCGCACACCGGATACGCGCTCCTGCTGAACGCCGAAGGGCACTGTCTGGAGTTGCTGCGACTGGCGCGGGGGCCGGGCGTCGTGACGATCCTGCTGCCCCTCCGGCAGCACGCGGTCGCTTTCCGGCGGGCCGTCCCCTACAATCTGCGCCTGGTCATGCGTCGCTCATTTCTGGATGTTTATCTGGATGATGTCCTGCTCGACTCGTATGTGCTGGATTCCCCCGTCGCCGGACGACCGGGGCTTGTGGTGGACGCCGCCCGCGCCACGATCGAAGACCTCCGAATCTCTCCCCTTGTCCTCTGAAGGAGCCTGCATGAGTCTGGAAAGCATCGTCGGGGAGGAGCGATGAGCAGTGTGCCGGAGCCGAAGGCCTCCCCCCCTTATGCCGAAGAGGGCGTCCCGCCCATCATCGCCGACCCCCGGAGCCTGCGCTCCCTCCTGCGAGCGCTCCGCCGGACGGTTCGAGAGCGGCTGGAAGGGCTGGACGGTGAGGAGATCGCGGCCTTCCTGCGCCGCTTCGACCGTTACGCGCCCGATGTCTGCTGGCTGGCAGGGACGCTCTACGGCGAGCGCGACGACTTCACCCGCCATCTGGAGGCAATCTTCACAACGGCAGCCGAGGCTTACCGCGCCCGCTCACCGGAACTGAAAGCCCTCGATGCCCGCCGGGAAGCCGATCCGGGATGGTATCAGCATCACACGATGGTGGGCGGGGTGTGTTATGCGGACCTCTTCGCCGGAACGCTGAAAGGCGTTCAGGAGCGCATCCCGTACTTCAAAGAACTGGGGCTGACCTACCTGCACCTGATGCCCCTGTTCCGCACACCCGAAGGCCCCAACGACGGGGGATACGCCGTTAGCAGCTACCGGGAGGTGAACCCCCGGCTGGGCACAATGGATGACCTGCGGAATCTCTCCGCCGCACTGCGGGCCGAGGGGATCAGCCTGGTGCTCGATTTCGTCTTCAACCACACCGCCAGCGATCACGAGTGGGCGCTCAGGGCCAGAGCAGGCGACCCGCACTACCAGCAGTACTATTACATGTTCGACGACCGCAGCATCCCCGACGCCTACGAGAAGACCCTGCGGGAAATCTTCCCGGAGGAGCATCAGGGCGCGTTCACCTTCTTTGAGGAGATCGGCAAGTGGGTGTGGACGACCTTCCACACCTACCAGTGGGACTTGAACTACTCCAATCCGGCGGTCTTCCGCCAGATGCTGGAGGAGATGTTGTTTCTCGCCAACGTGGGGGCCGAGGTGCTCCGGCTGGACGCCGTAGCCTTCGTCTGGAAGCAGATGGGAACCCCGTGCGAGAACCTGCCACAGGCCCATACGATCATCCGGGCCTTTAACGCGCTGGTGCGCATCGCCGCCCCCGCCCTGATCTTCAAATCGGAGGCCATCGTCCACCCCGATGACGTGGTGCGCTACTTCGGCGTCGGCAGATGGGCCGGTCGCGAGTGCGAGATATCCTACAACCCCCTGCTGATGGTCGAACTGTGGGAGGCACTCGCCACCCGCCACACGCATCTTCTGACGTATTCCATGCAGCATCGCTTCGAGATTCCGCCGGCCTGCGCCTGGGTGAATTACGTGCGCAGCCACGATGATATCGGATGGGGCTTCGCCGACGAGGACGCGGAGGAAGTGGGGATTCACGGGTTCCATCACCGGCAGTTCCTTAACCGCTTCTACACCGGTCAGGAGGAGGGGAGCTTCGCCGTCGGCTACCCCTTCCAGTTCAACCCCAAGAATCTGGATATGCGAATCTCCGGGACGACGGCGTCGCTGGCCGGACTGGAAAAGGCGCTGGCGGAAGACAACCCGCAGGCGATTGAGCTCGCGATCCGGCGCATTGTGCTGATCTACAGCGTGGTTATGAGCATCGGGGGCATCCCCCTGATCTACCTGGGGGACGAGATCGGCCAGTTGAACGATTACGGCTACCGGGACGACCCCGGCAAGGCCAGCGACTCGCGCTGGGTTCATCGCCCCCCTATGGACTGGGAACGGGCCGCCCGGCGCCACGATCCGGCGACCATACCGGGCCGCATCTTCCGCTCGCTCAGCCGCCTGATCGAGGTGCGCAAGCAACAGCCCGCTTTCGGGGCGGCGACCCGGACGGAGATTCTCTCGACCGGGAATCCCCATCTCTTCGCCTATCTCAAGGCCGCCGATCCGTCCCGTGTGCTGATCGTCTGTAACTTCAGCGAGGAAGATCAGGACATACCTTTTGATCGGTTACCGGCGTTTCCCCCCGACCCCTGCCACGATCTGGTGACAGGCCGCACCGTTGAGGCGAGCAAGGGGGCAACTCTGGGGCCGTATGAATTCCTCTGGCTATCCCTGCCCGGCGAGGCGTAAGCCCGCGCCGTTCGTCTCAGTGGATGAAATCCACCGGTCCGCCGAACCGCCCGACCCCCGCCCAGAAGTACAGAACCAGGGCCGCGATGAACAGCAGCAGGGAGAGGGCTATCACGGCGTAATCAGCCGGTCCCAGCACCGACTCGTGCAGGTACGTTCGGCGGGGGCTGCCTGAGAAGGCCTTTGACTGGAGCACCACTTCAAGTTGCTGGGATTTGACCATCGCGCCGAGGATGAGGGGGACGGCCACTCTGGCGTACACCCGCACGCGCCTGAGCGGCCCCATTGTCTCCAGCGCAAGGCCACGTAAGCGCTGGGCCTCGGTGATGGTCTGAAGCTCCTCGAACAGCAGGGGGAAGAAACGCAGCGTCGAGGAGAAGATGAAGGCCACCCTGTAGGGAATCCGGGCCCGCACCATGCCCACGATCATGTTATCTACCCCGGTCGTGAAGACGCCCAGCGGGATCACCAGTACCATCGTCAGCGTCTTGAACACCAGATTAAGGCCGTACAGCACACCCTCTATCGTCATGCCCACCCCCCCGATCAACCACCAGCCTTCGGGAAAGACGAATAGAGGCGTCAGGTCCCGGCCCCCCAGCAGAGCGCGAACCTGCTCCACGTTGAAGAAGCCCATCGTGATCAGCAGGAAGAGGTAAAAAGGCAGCATCACGAGAAGCACAGAGCGCAGGTACGCCAGCCGGACACCGGCCAGCACAACGGCCAGCACAACGGCCAGGCAGAGCACCATCTCCAGAAGGGGGCTTTCCCACAGAAAAGCGATCCCCGTGACCACCGCCATCATGACCAGCTTGGCGCGGAAGTCAAGGCGGGTGAAGATCGAGTCCCGCTCGACGGCCTGAAACTTCATCAGGCTCACTGCGGCCCTCCTCCCGTGCCCCGACAATCGAAGCAGGCCGCCACTTCCTCCGGAGTCAGGAGCGGGAAGTCCTCTTCCCCAAGCTGCCGGGCGAGCAGAACGGCCTGCGGAGGCGTTAAGAAGGTGGATTGCAGAACGTCAACCCGGTGGTAGGCCTCCCGGATCGGGGCATCGAGAAGGATCGTTCCCCGGCCCATCACAATCACCCGTCCGGCATACTCCGGCATGAGGTGCAGGTGGTGGGTGATCACGATGACGGTTTTCCCCTGCCGGTGCAACCGTCGGCTGAGTTGCAGGATAGAACGCGCCCCCCGGAAATCCTGCCCGGTGGTCGGCTCATCAAAGATGACGATCTCCGGCTCCATCGCCAGCACGGCGGCGATCACGATGCGGGCGCGGTCACCTCTGGGGAGCGAAAGTGGATGCCGGTTCCGGTGCTCCAGGAGACCCATAGCGGCCAGATTCTCAACCGTCCGCCGCTCGATCTCGGCGGGAGAGTAGCCGAGATTCTTCAGCGCGAAGCCCACTTCCTCCTCCACCGAGGAGGTGAAAATCTGGTTGTCCGGATTCTGGGCCACGTATCCGATCCGGCGGGCCAGTTCGCTGACCTCGCAGGCGCGGATGTCCCGCCCCCGATAGTAAACTTCCCCGCCGGTCGGCTCCAGCAGATGCAGGAAATGCTTAACGAGGGTGCTTTTGCCCGCCCCGTTCTGGCCGATGATGAGGACGTATTCCCCCTCCCGAATGTCGAGCGAGACATCCCGCAGCGCGGTTGTTCCGTCAGGGTAAGTGTGCGTCAGGTTTCGGGCGGAGAGCAGAGGTTCCCCGCCACGAGAAGGGGCTGCGGGGAGGTGCGCAGGCGGCGAGACGGTGCACTGCGCCCGAAGGGCGTTCAGCGCCGCCAGCCCGTCGCTCAGGCGCACAGGTATCTGCGGCAGGGGATAACCGGCCCTGTTGATCAGGTGGAAGGTGCGGGCGACCTGCGGCGGGCGCAATCCGAGCGCCTGAAGGCGTTCCACATCGCCGTAAATGTCATCCGGCGTCCCCAGCGCGACCGCTTCCCCCTCGGAGAGGAGCATAATCCGGTCGGCGTGTTCGGCCATCTCCTCGGCGGAATGGCTTGCCATGAAGATCGTCACGCCGAGCTCCCTGTTTAACTCCCGGAGCACGGCGAAGACCTCCTGCCTGCCGACC
>DRKO01000292.1 GCA_011051745.1 Chloroflexota bacterium
AGAGGTTGCAGAGCACAGGTGCAAAGCTGTTTATCCACTTCTTCAGGGACCCGCGCAAGTGAGGATGACCTATGTCTGGCCTGATCGGGCGTATGCTCGGCCCATACGAGATCGTGGACAAGATCGGTCACGGTGGCATGGCAGATGTCTACCGTGCTGTCCAGCCTTCCATCGGGCGCGAGGTAGCGATCAAGGTGCTGCCCGCGCACTTTCTCCAAGACCCCTCTTTCCTTCAACGCTTCACCCGTGAGGTGCGCGTCATCTCGCGCCTTCAGCACCCGCGTATCCTGCCCGTTTACGACTTCGGCGAGCAGGATGGCCTGCCCTACATCGTCATGGCCTATATGTCGAGCGGCACGCTTGCCGATCTCATCAAGGCCACGCCGGGCGGCCTGTCGCTTGGCGAGACGGCCCGGCTGATCGGCCAGATCGCGGAGGGGCTGGATTTTGCCCATGAGAAAGGCATCATCCATCGCGACCTCAAGCCGAGCAACATTCTGCTTGACGAGAAGACCAACGCCTACCTCTCCGATTTCGGCATCGCCAAGGTGACCGAGGCGACCGCTCAACTGACCGGCAGCGGCATCGTCGGGACACCGGCGTACATGGCCCCGGAGATGGCCGGAATGGGCGGCGTGACGCCGCTGGTGGATGTCTACGCGCTGGGCGTGGTGCTCTTCCAGATGCTCACCGGCAAGTACCCCTATGAAGCCGATACCCCGATGGGGATTCTGATGGCTCACGTGGCCCATCCGATCCCCGACCCGCGCGAAATCCGTCCCGACCTTCCGGACGATACACGTTACATCGTTGAACGGGCACTGGCGAAGGACCCGCTCGACCGTTACCAGAGCGCGGGTGAACTGGCCGCCGATCTGCAGGTGGTGGCGGACGGGGGTTCCCTCTCTATCATCCCGACCCCGTCGGAGGCCGCCGGAGGGCCGACGCTTATCGAACAGGCCCCCGCCCCTGAGGAGGAGAAGTCCACAATCATTGAGCCACCCGCCGAGACCGTGCCGGTGGCAAAAGTGGGGGAGCCTGAGACGGTCCCCGCCGCGCCGCCAGAGGCTCCCGTCGCGCCGCCAGAGGCTCCCGCCGCGCCGGTGGAGCTCCCCGCCGTGCAGCGACCGGAGACCCAGCCCACGCCTCCCGCCGTCTCCACCGAACCGATAGCCGGGGCAGGCCCCCGGAAGCGCCGCCTGTCGCCGATCTGGTTCGGCGTTGCGGGGCTGGTTGTCGTTGCGTTGATCGCCGTCGGGGCGCTGGTGATCCTCGGCGGTTTTCCGGGGGGGCCGGAGGAACCCGGTCCGGCGGAGGTGTTCCCGCCGGAAGGCGGCGGCGAGGAAGGGCCGAGCGGAGAAGCGCCGGGCGCGGCGGAGGAGCCGACCGGCGGGGAAGAACCTGCCGGAGCCGAAATCCCTGCCGGCCTTATAGACACGTCCAGAGATATGCTCGTTGTCTGCATGAGTGAGGAGCCGGAGACTCTATACGTCACAGGGGCATATCCCTCATCTGCGAGCCTGACGGTGCTGGCCGCCGCCGACCCGAAGGGCTGGACGAACGACGCCGCTTACTCCTATCAGACGCTGATGCTGGTCAACGACGAGTTCCCCAGCTTTGAGAACGGCGATGTGGAGTTTGAGGGGGAGAATCTGGTCGTGACCTTCCGCTTCAAAGACTCCATCTGGTGGTCAGATGGCGCTCCGTTCACCGTAGACGACATCCTTTTCACCCGCGAGGTGCTCCTCGCCTCTGGCAGCGAGGAGGTAGACCTCTCCATGCTGGAACAGGCGTCCTTCGAGAAGATAGACGACTTTACCCTGCAAGTCGTCTACCCGCCCGATACGTGGGACTCCCGTTACTTCCTGCCCCCGCTGAGCACCGTATACGACCTCTCCCCCCCTCTGCCCGAGCATGTGCTGGGCGGCATGTCCCCCGCCGAGATCGCCGAGAGCGATTATGCCCGTCTGCCCGATCCGGTGCTCGGCCCGTACCGGTTCGTGGAGTGGAACAGAGGCGAGAGCATCGTTCTTGAGGCTGTCGAGAACTGGTGGGGCGGTGAGGTGATCGTGCCCAATCTGATTTTCCGCTTCATCGGGGACGGCGACAGGCTTCTGGAAGCCCTCATAGACGGGGAGTGTGATTACGTGGCGTCAGGCCTGGAGCTGGAGCAACTGCCCTTTATCCAGGAGGCGGCCGGTGAGGGGGCAATCGAGTATGCCGCCATCCCCCTGCCAGTGTGGGAGCACATTGACTTTAACACCTGGCCGGTCGAGCCGGAGACCGAGCGGGGCGGAATCCCCTTCTTTGCCGATGCGCAGGTTCGTCAGGCGATTGCCTATGGAACCGACCGGAGGCGAATAATTGATGAGGTGCTTTACGGCGAGGGCGATCCGCTCAACAGTTACATTCCGCCCGGCCACTGGGCATATAACCCGGAGGTCGAGGGCGCGTACCCTTACGACCCGGAGATGGCGGTGCAACTGCTGGAAGAGGCAGGGTGGGTAGACACGGACGGGGACGGAATCCGGGAGGCAGCCAGGACGCTCAGCGGCGAGTACAGTTGCGGGCGCGGCACGTGGACCATCCCCGCCGGAACACGCTTTGAGGTGACACTCTACAGCTCAATCAGCCCTATGCGCGACACGCTGAGCGCCATCTTCGCGGAGAACATGCATGAGATCGGCATACAGGTCAACGCGACCCTGCTCCCTGCGGGGGAGTGGTTCGGTGAGGAGGGGCCGCTACTCAGACGCACGTTCCAGCTCGGGGAGTTCGCCTGGGCAACCGAGGGTGACCCTGCCGCGCTGGAAATCTACGGCGGGGAGAACGTTTACCGCACTCCCGATGGCGCTTCTCTGGTGGCCGAGTTTATTCTGGCCGACAACCCCGGCCTGCCGGAGGAGGCAGGCATCAGCCGTGAAGAGTTCCTGCTTGGCCGCCCGGAGCGACTGCCAGAGGGTTACTGGCTGGTCTACCCGGAGCAGATTCCCTCGGCCACAGACGGGTATGAGGGCCTCAACTTCCCCGGCTGGTGCGACGCGGAGGCGACGCAATCCGCCTTTGAGGGGGATAACGCGCTGTCCCCTGAAGAGCGTGCCCCCCACTATCTGAACCTGCAACGCATCCTCATCGAGCAGCTTCCCAGCCTTCCGCTTTTCCAGCGCATCAAGATCGAGGCCTCGCAGCCCGGCCTGTGCGGCCCGGCCCCCGGCCCCGTGAGTTTCGCGACCTGGAACGTTGAGCAATGGTATTTCTCGCGCACGGGTGAGTGTGAGTGAGAGGACGGTAGAAAGACTCAGGGGCGGCGTAAGAGCCGCCCCTTTTCGTCTCGTCCGGTCTCTCCAGCGGGAAACCCGCCTGCCGCGCTCTTTATTGCGCCAGCTTGAGACCCTTGAAGGCTTCCACCTGCGCCCGGATGGCCCGCTCGGTGGGCAGGCGCTCGATGCTGGACGCCCCAAAGAAGCCCACAATGCCCGGCATCTTCGCCAGCGCCTTGCCGACGTTCTCCGGCTCGTCAAACGGCCCGCCGTGGCAGATGACCATCAGGTCTTTGCGAATTGACCAGGCCGCCTCGGCCATGGACATCACCCGGTCAATCGCCTCATCCAGCGTCATTGCCACCGCCGCCCCGATGCTCCCGGAGGTGGTCAGCCCGACGTGGCAGACGAGCAGGTCGGCCCCCGCCTCGGTCATCGCCTTTGCCTCGTCCTCGGTGAAGGCGTAGGGCGTGGTGAAGAGGTCCATCTCGTGGGCGAGCGCGATCATCTCGACCTCTTTATCATAGCCCATGCCGGTCGCCTCGATGTTGGCCCGGAATTTGCCGTCGAACAGGCCAACCGTCGGGAAGTTCTGCACGCCGGAGAAACCCATCTCCTTCAACTGCTTCAGGAAAACGGGCATCAGGCGGAAGGGGTCTGTGCCGCACACCCCGGCCTGAACAGGCGTGTTCTTCACAACCGGCAGCACCTCGGCGGCCATCTCAACGACGATGCCGTTGGCGTCGCCATAGGGGAGCAGGCCCGCCAGCGAACCGCGCCCGGCCATCCGATAGCGGCCTGAGTTGTAGATGATGATGATATCCGCCCCGCCGATCTCGGCGAATTTGGCCGAAATGCCCGTTCCGGCTCCGCAGCCGATGATGGGCTTACCGGCCTCCACCTGAGCACGCAGACGCTTGAGAATCTCAGCACGCGGGATCATTTTGTGTGACCTCCTTCGGTTACTGGGACAGCATGTCAAGAAGCAATTCAACCGCCTTCTCGGCGAACTCCGGATCGTTGATGTTGTTGTCCATCTCGATCACGGGGATGCCGGGTTTCAGGTTCTCCTTGATGGCGTTGAAGCACGCCTGATCGGCCTCCGGGTCCCAGAAGTCCCCGCCGGGGCTGTCAAGCTGGGAGACGCCTTTCAGCGGGATCAGGATGGCAACCGGCCCGGTGGACTCGTTGGCGGCGCGGGCGATCCACTCGCCGATCCTGCGGTTCTCCTCAACGCTGGTGCGCAGCAGGGTGACGTTGGGGTTCCATTCGTAGAGCTTGCGGTCGCGATACTTCTCCGGGACGGTGTCGATCCCCCAGAAGTTCGCCATGTCCACACAGCCGGGGGATAGCACGGTCGGGATGCCCCTGCGGGCGGCAGCCATCAGACGATCTGGCCCAGCGCTCAACACCCCTCCGCAGACCTCATCGGCAAGCTCGGTGGTGGTGATGTCGAGGTTGGCGGTGATGTAGCCATCCGCGATCAGGCCTTCCATCGTGCGGCCACCCGTGCCGGTGGCGTGGAAAACGAGCACCTCGTAGCCCTTCCCCTCCAGCAACTCGCGGGCGTGGTTGATGCAGGGCGTCGTGTTGCCGAACATGCTGGCCGTGATGAGGGGCTTCACCTCCTCGACCTCCGGCAACTCCTGGCTGACCATTCCGGCGATGGCCCCCGCCGCGTTGGCGTAGATGCGACGGCTGATCGAGTTGATCCCGGCCACATCCACGACGGAA
>DRKO01000293.1 GCA_011051745.1 Chloroflexota bacterium
CGAAGACCTGATCGCCTACGCGCTCGATGAGGACTGGACGCGTGCCCTGCTCTCACATGAAGAGGGCCGGGAGTTGATCCGGAGCCTGATGGCCGACCCCCTGGCGAACGCCACCCCCCAGATTCAGGTCCAGCCGGGGGCGCTGATCGTGCGCGTGCTGCGGGTTCTGGAGCGTCAGATCACGCCGGAGGCCGTCCGGCGCTGGGTGGAGGGCGCGGTCAGGCTGGCCGATGTTGCCGAAGCACTCCCCGCGCCGCGCGAGCGGGTGGAGGCCAACCGCGCCGAAGAGCGGCTCCGCTCCGGCGAGGAGAGGCCGATCCGGGATGTCCTCCTCGGCTTCGGGATACTGGTCGGCGTGATGGCGGTGCTGGCGCTCCCTGCCGTCGCCTGTGTGGGGCTTTCCGCGCTGGCCGCCGCAGTGCAATAGGGGAGGCAGAGGATGCCGCCCGAACGGACGACGAAAGATCGCTTCTAGAAGGCCCGCCCTACGACGGCCCGCCGGGAGGGGCGATTCGAGGGAATGTTGCCCGACATGCTCCTCAAGTTGGCTTTGATTGTACGTATTCTGGATTCAATTCACTGCTTGACTGATCCGACATGACTTGTAGTCCTATTTGTTAAAATTGAATCTGAGTGACAGGGTCTTTTGCGCCCCTCTAATGTGCCTCTGACCTCAGGAGGCTATCGTCTCCACTCCCCCACCAGCTCGACCTCCAGCTCCAGCCATACGCCGAAACGGGCCTGCACCTCCCGCCGGGCCAGATCGATCAGGGCCTTCACATCGCCCGCCGTCGCTCCCCCGACGTTGAGGAAGAAATTGGCGTGTACCTCGCTGATCTCCGCCCCGCCGATCCGCGTCCCCTTCAGCCCGGCGGCGTCAATCAGCCGCCCGGCGTAGTCGCCGGGGGGGTTCTTGAACATGCTGCCGATCGTCGCGCCGGGGGGCTGGGTGCGTTTGCGGGCCCCGGTGTACTCCGCCATGCGGGCACGGATCGCCTCCGGATCGGCGGGGTGCAGGTTCAGCGTCACGCTCAGGATGACACAGCGCCTCCGCTCCCGCTTGAGGATCGAGGAGCGGTACTCGAACCCCAGATCGGCGTTCGACCAGACGACATCGCGCAGGGCGCGGCCCCCCTGCGCCGGAGTGACGGCCTCCACGCGGGCGACCACCCCGGCCATGTCGCCGCCGTGCGCACCGGCGTTCCCGTAGACCGCCCCGCCAAGCGTGCCCGGTATGCCGATCGCCCACTCGAAGCCGCCCAGCCCGCGCGTCGCCAGCCGACGGGCAAGCTGGATCGTGCTGACGCCCGACCCGGCGGTCACGGTGGGGCCGTCGAAGGCGATGTGCTCCGTCCGGTTATGAACGACAAGGCCACGCACCCCGGAATCGCTGATCAGGATGTTGCTGCCGCCGCCCAGAATAAAGAGGGGGAGGGCATGCGCCCAGGCGATGCGGGCCGCCTGCCGCAGATCGTCGGCGGTGCGGGCAACGAGGAAGGCATCCGCCGGGCCGCCGATGCGGGCCGAGGTGTGCCGCGCGAGCGGCTCGTCCAGCAGCAAGCGGTCGCCAAAGGCGGCGTGCAGGTCGTCAAGGGCGGGGGATGGGAGGGGCATCAGGACGCCCCCGGAGATCGCACATTACCGGAACCAGTGTCCATCATAACCCGGAGGGAACGCTTACCGGCTATTGTCGTATTCCTCCCGGTAAATCTCCTGCCGGGTCTCCCTGAGTTCTTCCAGAAGTTGCTCTTCACTGATGTGACGCTGTGCAGCTTCCTCGCCCAGTGCACGGGCGTGCTCCTCTAAGCGGCGCAGCCGATCCTCCCGCTGCCTGCGTTCCTCCATCAGGGCCTCGTATTCGGTGATCGAGATAATTGCCACAACCGGCAGGCCGTCTTTCTCGACAATGAAGTGCTCGCGACCTGCGAAGGCTCTGCGGATCAGATCCCCGAATTTGCGGTGTGCAAAGGTGGCCGGAACGGTCACCGGCTTGGACTTGAACGGAAACATGTCCCTCCCTCACGGGCTCTATGTGTCATGTTGTGCAGCATTATGTAATATTGTGCAGCGTTACATATCCAAGCATATCTTAGCCGGGGAGGGGGTGGGCGTCAAGCTATCGAGATGAGGGGGCGTGCTCAGAAGCGCGGCCTCCCCTTCTGCCGGGTCTTACGTATCTGATCGAGGGCCACGAGCGTGAGCACGAGCGCCACAACCAGCAGCCCGGCCGAGCCGCAGGACAGCGGCAGGGTGCAGCCAAGCCCCACCCCCGTGCCGAGCAGCAGATCAACGATCAGGGTGGCAGGCCCGCCCAGACAGCCGAGAATCGCCACCACCCACATCGCGTAAAGCCAGGGGGGCAGCGACGCCAGCGGGGCGTTGTCGGGGTTTTCGGGGTAGGGCGGGCCTCCTCCCGGTCTGGAGGGAACCTCCTCCCAGTCTTCGCGATGGTCGTTCATCGGGAGCCTCCCAGCCTCTCCAGCAACTCATCTCCGACCCGTGTGGCATCGCCCGCGCTCATCACGATCACGATGTCTCCGGGCTGGACGTGCGCGGCCAGATACTCGACGACTGCGTCAAGCGGGCCGATGTGCCGCGCGTCGGGGTGGGCGGGCATGCGGTCCAGCACATCGCCGGGGCCGACGCCGAACGTCTGCCGGTCGCGCGAGCGGTATATGTCGGTGATGATGACGTGATCGGCGTCGCCGAAGCTGAGGGCGAACTCGTCGAGCAGGGCCTTTGTGCGGCTGTAGGTATGCGGCTGCCACACGGCCCAGAGCGGACGCTTTCCGTAGCGGGTGCGGGCAGCGGCGAGCGTGGCGCGGATCGCGGTCGGGTGGTGGGCGTAGTCGTCAATCACCGTCACGCCCCCCGCCTCGCCCCTGACCTCGAAGCGACGGCCAACGCCGGAGAACCCCGCCAGCGCGGCGGCGGCCTCCTCCGGCGGGACGCCAAGCTGCACGGCGACGGCGATCACGGCCAGCGCGTTCTGGACGTTGTGCACGCCGGGTAGCCTGAGCGAGGCACGGGCGACCTCCGCGCCGCCCTGCCGGACGGTGAAGGCCATCCCCCCTCTGCCATCGGGGCGCACGTCGGCAGCCTGCCAGTCGCCGCCGGTCAGGCCGTAGGTCAGGGCGGGCAGGCCGCGCTCGCGACGCTGAGC
>DRKO01000294.1 GCA_011051745.1 Chloroflexota bacterium
CAACCGGATCACAGGCACTCGCCTCTCTGCCTCGCCGGCAGGTGGTCGGCCTGGCAGGGGGCGCGTGTAGATAATTGCGTCACGTTCCGATGCCAGAGCTGTGCTATCGTCAGAGAGGAGTTCAAAACCTGCAACGCCGTGGCCAGCACTGCCCGGCGTCCGGGTGTGAAACAGGGGTGGAGTACTGTCGTGGTCCCGGAGAACATCCGGGGAGGCGTTTGTCCCTTTGGATTGTTTCCGGCACAGGAGGATTACTTCCGTGCCTGCCCTGCTAAAGGCCTCGCACGTTTGAAGGCACAAGTTGGCAGGCGCCGGTCTGCCGGAGATGCAGAGGTTGAAAACGTAGATGGGTTTCACATTGCCACTTCCCCGGCGCATGGCATGCTGACCTTTGCGATGGTTAATCGTGGCGCTGTGTTGCGCCGGGCGGCCAAGGGCAGGCATTCTCAGGGAGCCAGGCGAGACAGAAGTTTGTTCTTATCAGTATAATATGCTATATATCTTCGAGCAAACACCAGGGCCGGGGCGAGGGACCTCTAATCGTAGCTCAGACGACTTCCCCAGATTAATGCTTCATACCTCTACAATTGCCTGACGGGCTACGGGATGCGGCTAGATAGCTGTGCTATCTTCTGGAGAAGCCTGTATGCAAACCTACTCCTATATTATCGGCACGACATGGTCATCGCTCGTTCCCAGCCAGATGCACATACAGGTGGCGAACGAACTGGCTCGCCGGGGTCATAAAGTTGTCCTTCTCGTGGGAGAGAACCGGACAGACGTGGAAGATCACGGCGCCAATCCCGCTATTTATACCTGGCCATCCAGACGACCAACCGGATGGCAGGACTTCCGCTTTATATATGGGCTGCTGGGGGAATATCGGCCTGATTGCGTGCTCTCCGACGGCTACGGATCGCGTAATCTCATGCTGCTGGCCGGATGGCTGCGCGGAGTGCCCTGCCGCGCGACATGGTATCACGTTATGAGGCGGCAACTCAGGCTTCAGACGCCACGACACCCTCGCTGGAAAGAGAGGCTGTTGGTGCTCAGGCGGCAGATCCTTCAGGGGATCACGAAACCCTACTTTATCGCCAACTCCAGAGCGAGCCGCCTCGATCTGCTGGAGCACTCCCGCGTTTCCCCCGATAGGGTTTATCCCTTCCGCTTCTTCCTGCGTGACCCGCTCAGTAATGGCGACCTTCCGCCACCCGGAGACCGTCGTCGGGTAGTGTGTGTTGGCCGTCTGGAGGGGGACAAGTCGCAGGATACATTAATCAGGGCTGCAGCATTGCTCAAGGAGGAGTTCCCCGATCTGGTGGTTGAGTTCGTAGGAGAAGGGCCGCTGGAGGAGGATTACAGGCGTCTGGCGCGGGAAGTGGGAGCGTCGGAGGTGTGTCAGTTTGTAGGCCGTTTGCCTCATCGGGAGGTGTTTCGGAGGATGGCAGCCGCCACCGTGTGCGTTCTTCCCAGCCTGACCGAGGCGTTCGGGATCGTCAACATCGAGTCTCTGGCAGTTGGCACGCCGGTGATTGCTTCTCACACCGATGGGATCGTTGAGATCATTCGCGATGGGCAGGATGGCTTCCTGTTTCCGCCGGGTGACTATCGGGCACTCGCTGAGGGGTTGCACCGGCTCCTCTCCGACCCTGATCTGCGGGCGAGGATGAGCCGCAGCGCGCGGGAGCGCTTTCTGGCCGAGTATGAGATCGGGAGGAACATCTACCGTTTCGCCGATCTGCTTGAGCGGATGGTCGCCGATGCCGGGCGGCGGGAAAAGGGATGATGTGGTGAGCATGACGGAGCGGCCCGCAGCGATTCGCAAAAAGGCCCCGCCGTTTTGGTGGCAGGGCCCCTGAGTGCTCCCTTACTCTCTCATCGGTTGCTTCTCCTCCACGCGGAGGCTGGCCGGTAGCCATACGGTGAATTCTGCCCCCTTCTTCTCCCGGCTGCGGGCGGTCACTTCGCCCTCGTGAGCACGGGCGACCGCCTGAACGACCGAGAGCCCCAGCCCGGCTCCTGCGTGGGTATCCGCCACGTTGCGGGCGCGATAGTATTTATCAAAGATCCGCTCGATCTCTTCCTCCGGAATCCCCGGCCCCTCGTCCTGCACACGTAAGAGGATCTCGGCCTCTCTGAAGTCGAGGAGAACATCTACCTGACCGCCCCGGGGCGAGTACTTGATCGCATTATCCACAAGGTTCAGGATCATGTGATAGAGACGTCCTTCATCACCCAGAATCTGGTAGGGTGATCCTGTGACCCGGCTGGCGAGCTTGATCTCTTTGCTCAATGCCGCTCCCCCCACATCATCCAGTACTTTGCCCACAATTGCCCGGAGATCGCAGGGTTTGCGCACCAGATCGAGAACTTCCGTGCGCTCAAGCGCCTCAAGTGAGTCGTTGATCATGTTGAGCATCCGGTCTACGGAGGCGATGATCTCATCAATGTAGCCCTTTTCGCGCTTCTCAAGCTTCGCCATCCGGCGGACGAGCTGGGCCCAGCCCTGAATGGATTGCAGAAGGCTTTTGAGATCGTGTGAAAGCACCTCCATCAGGTTGGCCCGGTCTTTCTCAAGTCGCTTGACGTAGGTGATATCCTGCATGACGACAATCGTACCGGTTCCCGGAGCGTGCTCGGCGGTGACGAGATAGGCCTTCTTCCCGAATTGCATCTGTGTGGTCGTCCCCAGCGCTTTTCCTAACCTCTTGAGCAGATTGTCATAGTTCCCTTTGAAGGTCTCGCTGGCTGCCTTGTTCGCGACGATCACCTGACCCTCTTCGTCCACGATCAGAAGTGGCTGGGAGAGGACATGTGCCGTTGCCTGGATCACGGCCTGCCGCCGCTCCGCCTCGGCGAACAGGCGGGCGTTCTCGATAGCGGCTGCCACAGGGTTAGCGAAGGCCTCCAGACGGCTGAGGTCGTCTTGGGTAAACGTCCCATCGTACTTGTTGTATAGACACAGCGCCCCCACCACACGCCCCTTTACCCGCAGCGGCACAGCGGCGATGGATTGCGGGGGGCTCTCTCCCATGCCGTCTATCCGGGAATCATAGCTCGGGTGGTTCTGGGCCGCGTTTGTGAAGAATCCCTCCCCACGCTCAACCACGCGGCCCACGATCCCCATCCCGACGGGGTAAGCCGTTCCGGCAGGGAGGTCTTTGAAGGGGAATGGGAGCAGCTTGTTATGCTCTTCATCGAGCAGCAACAGGCGAACAGTTTCAGCCGGCCAGTGCTTGTTCATCTGCTCGGTCAGCACTTCGTAGACGCGGTCGAGGTCGAGCGACGAGGAGACGGCACGGGTAAGTTCGTTGAGTGCCGCCAGCTCCCTGATGCGGCGCTCCAGCGCCTTGTCAGTCGCCTGATAGTGCCGCGCGTTGAGCACGGTGATGGCGGCGAAGTCGGCGATGGCCTCTAGCAGGCGTTCTTCGCGTTCCTGAAAACGCTTGTGACCCTCCCGGTGGGTGGCGGTCAGGACGCCGAGGGGTATCTCCCCGATTGCGATGGGGACATAGTAGAGAGACTCGACCAGGTAATCGGTGTTAATCTTGATCTGGTCTTCGCCCGGCTTGCGCTCAGCGCGCAACGGCTTCCTCTCCCTGAATACCTTGGCGACCAGCGCGTCATCGGTAAGAGGCAGACGCAGGCGGTGAATCTTCTCATCTTCAACGCCTCGATGCGCCTCAAGAAGCAGTTCGCCAGTCGCTTCATCCGCCAGCCAGATACCGATCTCCCCCGCTGCCGTGAGAGTCACGGCTGTTTCGGCAACCTGATTGAGTGCCTCGTTGAGGTCTAACTGGGAAGTGATCGCCTTCGCGATCTGGAGGAGGATATCAGCAAGCTCTGCTTTAGGCTCCAGTCTGTCGGTCTGGGGTCTGGGACGGTCAACAATGCGGACAATGAGCCGCAACCGGCCAAGCGTGAGGATGTCGCCATTCGCGAGAGAATGGGGGGTGTTGATGCCGATACGATTGCCGTTGTGCAGAGTCCCGTTGGTGCTACCCAGATCAATGGCGAAGAGATGGGCAACGGTTGGTTGCAGCTTGAGGTGCCGACGCGAGACGCCCTGCTCGGCAGCCCCCAGAGGGGTGAGGTCAACAAAGCCGGGAGCCTCACTGCCACGGCCAAGCGTGATCGGGCCATTTATATCCAGCCCGATACGCTTGCTTGGGTCGGAGGCGAGCTCCAGCCGCACGCGCCACACCGGTACTTCATGAGACCCTGCTGGAATGTCGCTGCGGGGGATGGGGCGATATTCAACTTCGCTGATCATTTGTTCCAGCAAGCCGCGGCTAAGCTTGCCGGTGCGGGAATTCTTCACCTGTTTATTCATTGGGGACCTGTCCTCTAATGGACCTCTGTCTTACATGCCGTCACAAGAGAGAATAACACAAATTCAGGTCTTCCAAAAATTCGATCCGCCGAATAGAGCGAGCCGCCGTTCCCGGCGTCCACTGCGCACGGGAGGAAATGCGGGGTTGGCAGGGCGTCAGGAGTTGGGGCACAATTGTGCAGGCTTGCAACCGGGGGGAGCATCCCTATTTCCGGGCAGGTCTTAACATCCCCGATCACCACACGGAGTAAATACGGTGCATGTGCTTGTAACGAACGATGATGGGATATTTGCGCCCGGTATTTTGGCGCTGGAGTCGGCTCTGCGCCAGACTCCGGGCGTGAAAGTCAGCGTGGTTGCGCCTGCCGAGAATCAGAGCGCGGTCGGCCACCGTAAGACGCTTCGCGATCCCCTGCGGATCCGGCCTGTGACGCTCTCTGATGGAACTCCCGGCCATGCCTGTTCCGGCTCCCCGGCAGATGCCATTGCGCTTGCCCTGATGGGATACATCGAGGAGCCGGTGGATATTGTCGTGAGCGGGATTAACCAGGGGGCCAATCTCGCTCAGGACATCACCTATAGCGGGACTGTAACCGCCGCCATGGAGGCGGCAATCTTCGGAGTGCCAGCCGTCGCCATCTCGCTGGACTCGTATACCGAACCGGCTTTTGAGGAAGCCGCCGCCTTCGCTGCCTACCTCGCGCCGATCGTCGCCCGCCGGGGATTGCCTGAACTGACGCTGTTGAACGTGAACGTTCCTCTGGGAACCATTAAGGGAGTGGAGGTAACCCGGCAGGGACGGCGGCGCTACCATGATGTTCTCGTCAGGCGCATTGATCCGATGGGCAGGCCCTATTACTGGATCGGCGGGGAAGCGCCCACCGGCGACACCGAAGA
>DRKO01000295.1 GCA_011051745.1 Chloroflexota bacterium
CCTTGGCCGCCTGGGTGACCTCCAGCTTGATGTCGTGCTCAAGCAGCCGCTCGCGCACGTCGCTCAGCAGCAGGTCCACGATCTCCGTGATCTCGTTCTTCGTCAGTGAGCGGAAAACGATTGTCGCATCCACGCGGTTGAGGAACTCCGGACGGAAGGCCCGGCGGAGTTGCTCCATCAGCTTCTTGCGCATCTCCTCATAGGCCTCGCTCTCCGCGATCTCTTCGTCGTGCGGGACGTTGAACCCAAGCTGGGTGCTGCGCTTGATGGTGTCCGCGCCGACGTTGCTGGTCATGATGATAATCGTGTTGCGGAAGTCCACCATCCGCCCCCGCGCATCGGAGAGGTGACCCTCTTCCATGATCTGGAGCAGCATGTTGAAGGCCTCTGGATGCGCTTTCTCGATCTCGTCAAAGACGATGATCGAGTACGGACGCCGCCGGACTGCCTCGGTAAGCTGGCCCGCATCCTCGTAGCCAACGTAGCCGGGAGGCGCTCCAACCAGCCGGGCGACCGTGTGCCGCTCCATGAACTCGCTCATGTCGAGCTGGATCAGAGCGTCCTCACTGCCGAAGAGGAATTCGGCCAGTGCCTTCGTCAACTCGGTCTTGCCGACGCCGGTCGGCCCCAGGAAGATGAAGGAGCCGATCGGGCGGCGCGGGTCTTTCAGCCCGGCCCGCGCGCGGCGAACGGCCTTGCTGATCGCCTCGATTGCCTCATCCTGCCCGACGATGCGCTTGTGGAGGGCTTCCTCCATCTCCAGCAGACGCTCGCTCTCCTCGCCCGCGATGCGCGTAACGGGAATGCCGGTCCACATCGAGACCACCTCGGCGATGTCCTCGGCCATAACCTGCGCCTCGCCGGACTCGGTCCAGTGCCGACGCACAGCCTCGATGAACTCCTCAAGCTCCTCTTCGCGGCGACGCAGGATGTCTTCGGCCTCCCCTTCCTCAAACTCGCCACTCTCCAGCTTCTGGCGGATTTCCTCCAGCTCTTCCTGAGCGCGGCGCACCCGGATCGCCTCCGGCGACTTGTACATCCGCACGCGGGAGGCACTTTCGTCAATCAGGTCAATCGCCTTATCCGGCAGGAAGCGATCGGGGACGTACCGCGCGGAAAGGTGCGCGGCGGCCTCGATGGCCTCATCTGTGATCTTGAGCGAGTGATGCTCCTCGTAGGGCTTCCGAATGCCGCGCAGAATCTCGATCGTCTCCTCGACGGTCGGCTCTTCCACCATGATGGGCTGGAAGCGACGCTCCAGTGCGGCGTCTGCCTCGATGTGGCGGCGGTACTCATCCAGAGTGGTGGCCCCGATGCACTGGAGCTCGCCACGCGCCAGAGCAGGCTTCAGGATGTTGGCGGCATCCACCGAACTCCCCGCCGAGCCCGCGCCAACAAGCATGTGAACCTCATCAATGAAGAGGATGCTGTCGGACGACTTCAACTCGTCAATGACGCGCTTGAGCCGCTCTTCGAACTGGCCGCGATACATCGTGCCTGCCACCAGTGAGCCGACATCAAGCTGTAGCAGCCGCTTCCCCAGCAGAGGAGCGGGCGTCTCCCCTTTGACGATCCGCTGGGCCAGCCCCTCAATGATGGCGGTCTTGCCGACGCCCGGCTCGCCGATCAGGGCCGGATTGTTCTTCGTCCGGCGGCTGAGCACCTGGATCACCCGCTCGATCTCCATCTCGCGCCCGATGACCGGGTCCAGCTTGCCTTCCTCGGCCAGCCGCGTCAGGTCGGTTGCCAGTTGATCCACAAGCGGGGTCTTCTGGCTGCTGGACTCCCGCCGTCGGCTCGAAGCTGACGGAGCCGGTGGCTGCGCGGGCTTGGAAGGGCTATCGCGCAGGACGCGGTGGGTCTGCTTGCGAATCTGGTCGGGCGAGATGTCCAGCGTCTTCAATACGTCAATTGCCACGCCCTCGTTATAACGAACCAGGGCGAGCAACAGATGCTCGGTTCCAATATAGTGATGACCAAGACGACGTGCTTCCTCGACGGCTAACTCCAGCACTTTCTTGGTTCCGGGCGAAAGGTCCAGCTTGGAGAAGGGGGTTCGCTGGCCGGAGCGGGTCTTCCGCTCGACCAGTTGCTCAACCTGTTTGAGGTCCAGACCGAGGTCCCGGAGCACACGTCCGGCAACGCCGCCCTCCTCACGGATCAGGCCCAGCAGGAGATGCTCCGTGCCAATGTAACTGTGCTGCAACCGTTCAGCTTCTTCTTGTGCCAGGCTCAGCACCCGGCGAGCGCGCTGAGTGAAGCGCTGCATCTTATCGGGCATGGTCTCTCGCCCTCCATCCTCTCCATCTCACCATGGCTGAAAACGTTAGTTCCATAATTATCCATCAAACAACCAGTACGACTTTCTGGTGTGATCCTACCGTATTCAGATTGAATCTGCTAGTTGCCTACCTCTAATTAACAGAACGTTAATGGATATGTAAGTGATACGTCCTGCGCCTGCCTGCCGCGCTCGATCAGGGGGCAGAACTGGCAGTTTCTCTATAAGGAAAAACGCCCCAGGTGAGTGAGGCGTTTCGGAAGTTGACCCTGATCCTTCGTCAATCCTCGTCCCTCATCTCACGTCGCCCCTCCAGCGCGCCCAGCAGGGTGACGCTGTCCGCATACTCAAGGTCACCGCCCACCGGCAGGCCACGCGCCAGGCGCGTCAGGCGCACTTTCCCCTTCAACAGTCTATGAATATACATGGCGGTGGCGTCGCCTTCCAATCCTACGTTGGTCGCCATGATCACTTCGTGGACGGACCCCCTCTCGACCCGCGCCACCAGTTCCCGGATGCGCAACTGATCGGGGCCGATCCCTTCCACCGGATTGATCGCGCCATGCAGGACGTGATAAAGCCCCCGATATGTACCGGTCCGCTCAATCGCGATCACGTCCAGCGGCTCTTCGACCACACAGATCAGCGACCGATCCCGCCCCTCGTCCGAGCAGATCGGGCAGGGGTCTTCCTCCGTGATGTTATAACACACGGAGCAGTAGCGGGTGGTTGCCTTCAGGTCGCGCAGCGCCTCTGACAGCGCCAGCGCCTGCTCATCTGGAGCACGCAGCAGATGGTACGTCAGGCGGGCAGCCGTCTTTGGCCCGATGCCGGGCAGGCGCGAGAATTCATCAATCAGGCGCGTGACCGAGCGAGGGATCGCCTTTGTCATGCTCCCCTAAACTCCCGGCAGGTTCAGCCCGCCCGTCAGCCCCTCCAGACGCTCTGCCGCCATCGCCTGAGACTGCGCAATAGCCTGATTCACAGCCGCGACGAGCAAATCCTGCAGCATCTCGACATCGTCCGGGTCCACAACCTCCGGCTTGAGTTCGATGGCCTGCACGCGCTGGTGACCGGTGATCACCACTTTCACCATGCCACCGCCCGCCGTTACTTCGAGCGTCTCGTTTGCCAGTTCCTCCTGGGCCTTTAGCATGTCCTGCTGCATTTTCTGGAGTTGCTGGGCCAGATTGCCCATGCCTCCAGTGGCCGGGCGTCCGGTTACATGCTTCCGGCTGGAGCCTCTCTTTTTGCTCACAATCGCTACTCCTCGTCCTGTTCTTCGATGCGCGTGACCCGCCCGCCCAGTTCGTTCACGGCGAAGGCGGCCACGCTGTCTTCGGCTATCAGATCGTCCACCCTGTTTGAGCGCTGTCCGCTCTTCGAGCGGCGGACAACGCAGCGCACCCTGAGCGGCTGCTGGAAGAGCTGCTGCAACCCCCGCTCAATGGAGCTGCGTGTGTGGTCTGCCTCGATTTTATCACGCAGGATGTCGCTTGGCATTTGCAAAACGACCGTGTACCCCTCTATGCCGTAAATGCTGCCCGATTTAAGCAACGCTTCCGCCGTGAGGTCAAGCCCGTGCACCACCCTTAGAAGCTCGCGCCAGCGGCTGTGAAGCTCCTCCAGCGAGGGGGCGTCCGGGGCCGGGGGTTCGGCGGGTTCCTCCGGGGGCGGCTCTGGTTCTGCTTCCGCCGGTTCCACCTCCGCCGCCGGTGGCGGAGCGGGCGCGGCCTGCTCCGGCTGTACCGGCTGCCG
>DRKO01000296.1 GCA_011051745.1 Chloroflexota bacterium
AAAGACCTCCGCGTAGGCGGCGTAGAAGCTGCGCGGGAACCCGCCAAAGAGTGCCGTCATCGCCAGGTCGGCCTCCCGGTCGCCGTAGTAGACCGCCGGATCGATCAGCACCGGTTCACCGTTCGCCGCGACCATCCAGTTCCCGCCCCACAGATCGCCGTGCAGCAGTGAGGGCTGGCAGTGGCTCTCGTCAATCCATCGCTCGAGCGACTCCATCACCTGATCCAGCAGACGGGCGCGGTGGGGGGGCAGGCGGCCCTGTGCGGCGGCCTGATCGCGCTGTGCGCCGAGCCGTTGCGTGCGGTAAAACTCCACCCATGAGTCCATCGTCCGGTTGGGCTGGGGCAGCCGCCCGATGTAGTTATCGTGGTCCAGCCCGTAGGTTGCCTGCCGCTTCCGGTGCAGGAGCGCCAGTTCGCGCCCCAGCCTCTCCGCCGCCCGCCCGCCTTTTCCGGCTCCGGCCCGCTCGATCCATTCCAGAATGAGGAAGGCCGTCCGGCTGCCCGGCACGCTCCCGTGCCCGATCACGCGCGGGACGCGCACCGCGCCTGCATCGGCCAGCAGTCCCAGTCCCCTCGCCTCGCACTCGAAGATGCCCGGCTGGGGCGCGGTGTGCCACTTGACGAAGTAGCGGCCCCGGTCGGTTTCGATCCGTGCTGCCTGATTGATGTCACCCCCGCCGACGCGCGTCGCATGGCGGATCGGGCTGTCGTCGCCCGCTTCCCGGAGGGGGTTCCGCAGGGCGTTGATCAGCGTCTCAGGGAGGCTCATCTCCGGCCTTTTTCTGCTCCGGTTGTGGTCGTCGTCAGGGGCTAAAAGCCCTCTCTCTGGCGGATGTATGCCAGCAATCCCCGGCATCCGGCCTCGACCATCTCGAAGACTTCCTCGAAGCGGCCTGTGTAATAGGGGTCGGGCACATCCCGGTGGGGCACGTCCGGTGCGTAGTCGAGCAGCAGCCCCACTTCGGCCCTCTTCGGCTCCATCAGTTGCAGGTCTGCGAGGTTGCTTCTGTCGAGCGCGATCAGGTAGTCGGCCTCCTCCAGGTCTGCTCGTTCGATCTGGCGGGCGTGGTGATGAAGCTGGATGCCATGCTGCTTCAGTATGCGCTGCGTGTCCCGGTGCGGGGGCTCGCCGACGTGCCAGCTACCCGTCCCGCACGAGTCGACCTCGATTCGACCGTCAAGCCCGGCCTCTTTCACCAGATGGGCAAACAGCCCATGAGCCATCGGGGAGCGACAGATGTTGCCCAGGCATACGAAAACGACGCGAATGGTCATGTTTCCTCAAATCCCTGGTCGGGCTTTCCTTTATGCGGTTGGGGAGAATGATACCACAATTTTCCTCCCTGCCCGATCCTTTCTGGGGATTCCGGCGCGGGGCCGGAGGGCGGTTTCCCGGTGGCCTGATCGTATAGGATAAAGGTCATGTATGGCCCTGTCTCTGCGTGAGGAGCACTTGCGGTTTGCCCCGTTTGCCCGTACACTGGGCATATGCAAGGGGCAGCTATAAGTGAGGGCATGACGCTCAGGGTGGAGACAGCACGGTCACCCCGTCGGGTTCCCGTCTACAAGGTGCTGATCGCGGGGGATGGCTCGGTTGGTAAGAGCAGCCTGCTTCAACAGCATCTGACGGGCCGCCTGATCAAAGCCCGCGTGATGACGATCGGGGCGGACTTCCACACCCAGATAGTGAAACTGGATGGCCGCGAGGTCAAGCTCTCGATCTGGGACATCGGCGGGCAGAAGCGTTTCGCCTGCCTCCGGCGCAGTTTTTACCGGGGGGCGAAGGCGGCGGCGCTGGTGTTTGACGTCAGCGATGCCGATACTCTCCACGCGCTGCCGATGTGGCGTGATGAGATTCTGAAGGTCGCGCCGCAGGCCCGTATCCTGATCGTCGGCAACAAGATAGATCGCCCCCGTGCGGTTTCCCCCCTGGTCGGCAAGGCCTGGGCAACCGCGCTGGGGTATCCCTATCTGGAGGCCAGCGCCCTGACGGGTGAGGGTGTCGCGCGGGTCTTTGAGGGTCTGGGCTGGTTGGCCTCCGGTGCGCGTTAGAATGTCTCCGGGGCTGGCTGGCGGCGGGGTTACCCCCGCCTTTTTTGATCCTCCGCCCTCTCGCTCCGTTTGTGTCCGGTTTGAGCGACCTTAAAGTTTTCTCCCCCCTTCGAAGTTTTAAGGTTCCCCCGCCTGAGCCTGCTTGCGGCTGATTCCGCTTGCATGATATGATTTGCCCGCTTTCCCACCCCTCGAACGGGCAGGCCCTCACAGTGACATCCGAATCAAGGGTTTGGCTCGCGGAAGGCATGGTCTCACGGCTGCCTTCTCCTGTTGTGGCGACCGTGGCGCGGAATACCACTCTGGTCTGGCGTTTCTGGCAGAAGCGAAAGAGAGCGATCGGGCGATGCGTTGTCCTTATTGTGGTGCGTCAGGCTCGCGCGTGGTGGATACGAGGGCCGATCCGGAGCAGAACGAGGTACGCCGTCGTCGGTCGTGCCGGGTTTGTGGAGAGCGTTTCTCAACGGTGGAGCGTGTGCGGGGTAGCCTGCCGCTGGTCGTGAAGAGCGGCCCCGGCGGTATCGCCCTCCGGCGTGAGCCGTTCGACCGGGCCAAGCTCCGGCAGAGCATCGCGGTGGCCTGTCACAAACGCCCCATCCCGCCCGCCGCGCTGGATCGGCTGGTCGGGGCGATTGAGGCCCGGCTGGAGAGCCGGAACGGGGAAGAAGTTTCCAGCCGGGCCATCGGCGAGATGGTCATCGCCGGGCTGCGGGAACTGGATCAGGTGGCCTACATCCGGTACGCCATTGTCTTTCTGGGGCTGGAAGACCTGGCCGCCGTGCGGGATGAGATCGACCGGCTGTTGACGGGGCAGGTCACCCGCTCCGCCCTGTGATCGGACGGGGTGATTTTTCCATCAGAGCGTGATTTTACGGGGAGAGTTACGGTGGCTGAGCAAACTCGCGACGAGAAGAAAACCCGGCGGTACGGGCAGCGTCCGCCGCTCAGGCAGCCCATCGAGTTGAACGATAACGCCCTCAAGGTGCTGACAAAGCGCTATCTCCGCAAAGGCCCGGACGGCGAACCGGCGGAGACCATCGAGGAGATGTTCTGGCGGGTGGCCTGGCATATCGCCGCGCCGGAGGAAGCTTACGGCGGGGATCGGCAGGCGGTGGCTGAGGAGTTCTTCCATCTCCTCACCGCTAAGCGGTTCTTCCCTAACTCGCCGACCTTCACCGGCGCGGGAACGCCGCTCGGCCAGCTTGCCGCGTGTTTTACGGCAGGGATGCGCGTGACGACTGAGCAGGGGGTCAAACCCATTGCCGCCCTTGAGGTGGGCGACCGGGTCCTGACGCACAGGGGCCGTTACCGTCCGGTGACGGGTGTCTTTCAGCGTGCGTATGACGGCGAGTTGTTGCGTATCGGGGTCAGGCTCATCGGCACGACGCTGGAGGTGACGCCGGAGCATCCCATCCTGACGCCGGATGGCTGGGTGCTGGCCGGTGAACTGGCCGTCGGGGATAAGGTCGCGATTGGTGTGCCACAGGGAGATCGGATCGTACTCCTCTTTGATCTGGCGCGGGTGGCGGCTGCTCCTGTGGCGACCGGCC
>DRKO01000297.1 GCA_011051745.1 Chloroflexota bacterium
CCTCCAGCAGGCCCATCTGGAGCAGCACCTCCTGCATCGCCTGCCATGAGGCCAGATCGGACTGACCGAGGCGCTCCGCTCGCCAGAACCCGATGGAGCGGTCCAGCACCTCGCGCTGGGTGGCCTCCACGTCCGGGTCGCCCAGCCCCTCGACAAACTCCTTGCTGATCTCGAAGGCTTCGTCGGGGTTCTCGATGGTGTACTGTAACGCCTGCGAGAAGGCCGTCACCACCGCCCGCACCAGATCGGGGTCTTCGGCGATGGTCTGCTCGTTCGTGATGATGCCGTTGCTGACCAGGTCAACATAGTCGGCCACATACATCACGTTGACATCCACGCCCTGCGCTTCAAGCTGGATCGGCTCATTGGTGGCGTAGACGACGACCGCCTCGGCGCGGTCGGTCAGGAGAGTCTCCACCTGTGTGAATCCGGTCGCCTCAAGCTGAATGTCGGCGTCGGTCAGTCCGGCGGAGTACAGCAGCGCCTCCAGCCCGATGTAGCTGGCCCCTTCGAGCATCGGCACGCCGACCGAGCGTCCGGCCAGATCGGCAGGCTCCTCGATGCCCGATTCGGCTTTGGCAGCCACCGCCACCGGATAGAGCTGATACCACTCGAAGACGTAGACAATCGGGAGACCCTGCGCACGACCCAGCAACACCTGCTCGCCGCTGACGACGGCAAACTGCGCCTCGTTGGTGGCGACCAGCCGGGCCATCGTGCTTTCCGATTCGTGCTGGAGCGTCACATCCAGCCCCTGATCGGCGAAGAAGCCTTTCGAGACGGCGACGTAGTAGGGCGCGAACTGGACATCAGGGCGAAATCCCAGGTACAGGGTGAGGGAGACGGGCTCTGTGCCGCTTTCCTCTGCCGGTTCTTCCACGGCGGGCGTTCCGCCGCCGCAGGCAACAAGCAGCAGAGCCGCAACGAAGATGAGGACAAAGAGTGAGTAGCGTGTCCGTGAGGTCATGATGCGTGTGTATTCCTCCTTACGTTGTGTGTTCTGAAACGATATCTACATCCCCGGCAGGGCCTGCCTAGGCCGATCCGGCCTGTCGCCAGGCCAGCAGACGACGCTCCAGCAGGGCGACCGCGCCGTAGAGCGAAAGCGCCATCACGACCAGCGCCAGCACCCCGACAAACATCCGGGCCGTGTCGTACTGGCCGTCGGCCACGTTGATCATCACGCCCAGTCCGGCGTTCGCTCCGGCGAACTCGCCCACCACCGCGCCGATCACCGAGAGCGTGGCCCCGACCTTCAGACCGGCCAGCAGCACGGGCAGCGCGGCGGGCACTTCCAGCTTGATGAACACCTGCCAGGGGGTGGCGTGGAGCGAGCGCATCAGGTCGCGCAGGTCGGGCGGGACGCCCCGCACCCCGGCGATGGTGTTGATCAGGATGGGGAAGAAGACGATCAGGGCGCTGATCAGGATTTTGCTCGTCAGCCCGGAGCCAAACCAGAGCACGAGCAGAGGGGCAATGGCGACGATCGGGATGGCCTGCGAGGCGACAAGATAGGGCGAAAGCGCCCGCTCGACGGTCACTGACTTGGCGAGCGCGTAGCCCAGCACCGTCGCGACCGTGACGCCCAGCGCCAGCCCGCCCAGCACCTCGATCAGCGTGATGGCCGAGTGACGCGCCAGCGTTCCATCCGCCAGAACGGTGAGGAGCTTGCGGGCCACCTGACCCGGCGCGGGCAGGATAAAGGGGGGATAGTCGCCCAGCCGGACGAGCATCTCCCAGGCGAGCAGGAACGCGATCAGCGTGAAGACCGGCAGCCAGTGTGACCAGCGGGACCCTTTACCGGCGGCGGAGCCGGTCAACGGGGGGGCGGGAGACTTGCGGCTACGGATTGCTTCGATTTGCATGGCGATCTGCCCTTTTCAGCTCTGTGGCTGCATTCTGGCGGGAACTTTCACGGGGCAGAGCAGGGGGAAGCGCCGCAACCGCTCAGGTCGCAGCACGGCATGAGGAGGCAGCCGCCACAAAAAACCCCGAAGTCTGAAAGCAGACTCCGGGGCAGCATGGCAGGCCATATCCGGCAGGCGTGAACATGCCTGCACGGCCTCTCACCGATCTTCTCCCATCCGGACTGTCACCGTCGGCCCCGGAATCGCACCGGAGTCCACCGCCGCAGCGGGTCGCGGGCTTGTCCCGATGGCCCCGGTAGGACCATCGGCCATCACCGCCGGTCGGGGATTTCACCCTGCCCCGAAGATCGTTCCTGACTATTTATCTGTTGCTGATTTGATTATAACTACCCTCTATGAAAAGTCAACTGTCCTGCAACAATTTGCACAAATGCCCCCCTACCCCTCGCCGGGCTTGGGGTTCAGGTCGTCCACGTCGCCGGTGCGGGTGTAAACCACCCGCTCACAGATGTTCGTCACCCGGTCGCCGACGCGCTCCAGCGCGTGCCCGGCCCACAGCAGGTAAGTTCCCTGCTCAACCGGAAGCCTGCCCTTCACCATCGAGTTGATGAGCCGGTTAAACAGATCATGATAGGTCGCGTCTACCTCATCGTCCAGTCGGGCGATCTCTTTGGCACGTGTGGCCGCCTCGGCGGCGTAGGCGTCCATGGCCTGCCGGAGCATATCCAGCACCTTGCTTTTCATCGTCGCAAGCTGGGGGGGAATCTCGATCGGCGTCTCCGATTCGTAGCGCAGAACGGTGCGGGCGATCCCCTCGGCGTGGTCGCCCATACGCTCCAGTTCGTTGGTGATCAGCAGATCGGCCAGCAGGCGGCGCAGGTCGCGGGCGGTCGGCTGCTGGAGGGCAACCGTCCGGGCGATCCGCCTCTCGATATCGTGGCAGAGGAAATCCAGCGTGTCGTCGCCGTTCACGACATCCTGAGCCAGTTCGGCATCCTGAAGGCGCAGGGCCCTGTATGTGCGCTCCACGGCCTCCCCGACCAGCGACCCCATCCGCAGGATGTCGTCCCGGATGCGCGTCATCTCACGATCAAGTACGCTTCGGGTTCCCATAGCACTCTTTTCTTCCATCCCTGTTAGCCTCTCGTCCTCTGACTATACCATATCGCGGGCGCATTCAATAGGGGCGATCATGTGTCGCCCCTGCTCATCCGTCATTCCCATGAGCCAGACGCCCCCGATTACCCGAAGCGCCCGGAGACGTACTCCTCGGTCTCGCGCTTCTCCGGCGTGGTGAAGATTTTCTCCGTCGGTCCGTACTCTATCAGCACACCGATCCGCTGATCGGGATTCGTCCGGTCAATGGAGATGAAGGCGGTCATGTCAGAGGCGCGGGCGGCCTGCTGCATGTTGTGCGTGACGATCACGATTGTGTAATGCTGCTTGAGGTCCTGCATCAGTTCCTCAATGCGCAGCGTGGCGATCGGGTCCAGCGCTGAGGCGGGCTCGTCCATCAGGATCACGTCCGGCTCAATCGCCAGCGCACGGGCGATGCACAGGCGTTGTTGCTGCCCGCCGGAGAGCGCCAGCGCACTTTCCCTGAGCTTGTCCTTCACCTCGTCCCACAGCGCGGCCTGCCGCAGGCTGCGCTCGACCAGCTCGTCCAGATCGCCCCGAAAACCGTTGATGCGCGGTCCGAAGGCGACGTTGTCGTAGATGCTCTTGGGGAAGGGGTTGGGCTTCTGAAAGACCATCCCCACCCGGCGGCGCACGTCTACGGGGTCAATCTGCGGATCGTAGATGTCTACGCCCTCGTAGATCAGGCGGCCTTCCACCCGCGCGGAGGGGATCAGGTCGTTCATGCGGTTGATGCAGCGCAGCAGCGTGCTTTTCCCGCACCCCGAAGGGCCGATGATGGCGGTGATCCGGTTGCGGTAGATGTCCAGCGAGATATCCCGGATGGCGAGCTTGTCGCCATACCAGACCCGCAGGTTCTCCATCGAGATCACCACCTCACCGCTGGATCGAGCGCGGTAGTCTGTTGCCTGTCCGGTGTATACGTCAGCCATCGCCGTTAGACCCTTTTCTCAAATCGGTTGCGCAGATAGACGGCCAGAGCGTTCATCGAGAGCAGAATGACCAGCAGGACGATGATCCCCGCCGCCGCCAGATGTACGCGATACTCCTCCTGCGGCAGGGTGACCCAGTTATAAATCTGGATCGGCATCGCAGTAAACTGATCCCAGATCGAGCGCGGTAGGAAGGGCACATACGTAAACGCCCCCATGATGATCAGCGGGGCCGACTCGCCCATCGCGCGGCTGAGCGCCAGGATCATGCCGGTCAGGATGCCGGGCATGGCGACCGGTAGCACCTGCCGGGAGACGACCTGCCAGCGCGTCGCCCCCAGCCCGTAAGCCGCCTCACGGATCGAATTCGGCACGGCCCGGATCGCCTCCCGCGAGGCGATGATGACGATCGGCAGGATGAGGAGCGTCATCGTCAGGCCGCCCGCCAGCAGGCTGCGCCCGAAGGGCAAAACGATCCGCAACCCCAGCACGAAGAACTCCAGGCCGCCCCGCCCGCCGACCGGTAGATCGAGCAGGCGCACCAGCCAGCTATCCGGCCGCAAAAGCCCGAAGAACCGCCCGAAGACGGCCAGCCCCAGCATACCGTACACAATCGAGGGGACGCCGGCCAGATTCGAGATATTGGTGTTGATGAAGGCGGTCAGCGCGTTTCTGGGCGCGTACTCCTCCAGATAGATCGCCGTCCCGACCCCGATCGGGAAGCTGAAAAGCGCCGTCAGCCCCAGAATGATCAGGCTGCCCACAATCGCGGACTTCATCCCGGCCTGCTCTGGATAGCGCGAGTGGTAGTTGTTGATCAGGTTGGGCGTCAGCCAGGGCACACCCTCGATCAGCACGTCCACCATCAGCGCGACCAGCATCAGCAGCCCGAACAGCGTACAGAACACCAGCGTGATCTCGAAGATGCGCCCGATGCGCCTTTTGCGCCTCATCAGCCGTTCACGGTCAACGGGGAAGAAGTCGCCCGCCTCTGGAATGCTCGCCATTATTCGTACACCTCCCGGAAGCGGCGGATGACGACTCCGCTCAGGAGATTCATCACCAGCGTCATCAGGAACAGCGTGGAGCCGACGGCGAAGATGGACTGACTGTTAATCGAGCCGTGCGGCGTATCGCCGAAGCTCACCTGAACGATGAAGGCCGTCATCGTCTGGATGCTGGTCAGCGGGTTGAGCGTCATCTTGGGCGTCGTTCCGGCGGCGATGGTGACCGCCATCGTCTCCCCGATGGCCCGCGAGAAGGCCAGAATAAAGGCCGCGATCACCCCGCTCAGCGCGGCGGGCAGGACAACCCGCGTGGCGACCTCGAATCTGGTCGCGCCCAGCGCATAGGCCCCCTCCCGCAGGGAGCGCGGCACGCTCCGCATCGCGTCCTCGCTGATCGAGGAGACCATCGGGATGATCATAACGCCCACGACCACCGACGCGCTCAGCGCGTTGAAGAAGTCCACCCGGATCGCGGTCCCGGCCAGGGCGTTGAACCAGTCGAAGAAGTTCCGCAGCAGAGGGGTGATGAAGGTGAGCGCGAAATAGCCGTAAACCACCGTCGGGATACCGGCCAGAATCTCCAGCAGCGGCTTGAGAACCCGACGCAGGCCGTCCGGCGCATACTCGCTCAGGAAGATCGCCGCCCCCACGCCCAGCGGGATCGCGATCAGGCCGGAGAGCACGGCGACCATCAGCGTGCCGTTGATCAGCGGCAGAATACCGAAGTTCTCTGGAACGACCGGA
>DRKO01000298.1 GCA_011051745.1 Chloroflexota bacterium
CGAGTTATTGCACTCCCTGCCCGCCGACCGTCCCGTTCGCTCGGTACACATCGGCCTGAACTGGACGACGGTCTGCCTGACATCCCCTGAGGGAGCCGGGCCGGGCCGCTGTGGGATCGCTAAAACGCTCCTGCCGCCCCCGCGCCCCGGCCACGGACACGCCGCCGTTGAAGAGGCCGGAAGTCTGCACGAGAAATCCGCTCACCAACTGGCCGCGCTGGCCCGCACCCCGCCGGGGCCGGAGCGGAGCGTGGGCTGGGCGGCGATCAACGCTCTGCTTCCGGTGGATGAGAAACACTGCGTGGAACTCAACGCCCGTGACTTCCTGATCAAACAGGGGCGAGACAGGAAGATCGCCATCGTTGGGCATTTCCCGTTTGTCGAGGCCGTGCGACCGGTCGCCCGATCCCTGTGGGTGCTGGAACTGAATCCGGCCCCCGGCGACCTTCCGGCGAGGCAGGCGCCTGAGATCATTCCGCAGGCCGACATCGTCGCCATCACCTCTATGACGTTGCTAAACGGCACGTTCGAGGAACTGGCCGGGCTCTGGCGACCTGAGACGCTGGTCATGATGCTGGGGCCGTCCACGCCGTTCACCCCCTTACTGTTCGAGCGCGGGGTAGATGTGCTCTCCGGCACGGTCATCGCCGATGCCGATCGGGTGAACCGTTACATCTGTCAGGGGGCTTCTTTTCATCAGGTGAAAGGGGTGCGTCTGCTCACGCTGGTGCGTGATGGGCTGGCCCTCTGAAACACTTGCCCGCGCCGCTTAAACGTGCTACCGTGAAAGTGAGACAATCCGGACCGCGCAAGGAGCCAGCATGAGAAAGGATCGTCCCTCACTGATCAGACACTCCGGCACAGCGCTGGCGGCGCTGGCACTGGCAGCGCTGGCCTGCAACGCCCCGATCGGAGAGAGCAGCGTCACGCCAACCCGCTCAGTGGCCGAGATACTGACGCCCGTCACGGCCCTGCCCGCCCCAGCCGGGCCTGAGCAGACGCCCGCCACGCCCAGCACCACTATCACGCCTCCAACCCCGATCCCAACCCCCACTGAATGCGGTTACTGGGCCACGTTTATCGAGGATGTGACCGTCGAGGATGGGACGGAGATCGCCGCCGGAAGCACGTTTGAGAAAACATGGCGCGTGCGAAACGACGGTTGCCTGCCCTGGACGGAAGGGACCGAACTGGTCTTTGCTGATGGAGAACAGATGAGCAGCCCCGAAGCCGTGCCCGTACCACCGGCTGGCGTCGGCGAGATGGTGGACGTTACGGTAACGCTCACCGCGCCCGCAGAACCCGGCGAGTACCGGGGAGACTGGCTGTTCCGCTCGCCGGAAGGTCTTATCTTCGGGCAGAATGTGTACGTTCAGATCAAAGTGGTCGAGGCAGCCGGAGCGACGGACACAACGCCTGCTCCCGACCAGACCCCGAGTTGGCAACCTTTCGCTGGCGAGTGGGTCAATCAGGATGCAGAGACAAGCGGCATCACGCGCATCCAGATTCGAGGAGAAGGAGACACCATCCACATCAGGATGTGGAGTGCCTGCGTCCCCACAGAATGCGACTGGGGAGAAGTCACCCTCCCGGCCTCGGAGGCGGACGACGGCATCCTCTCTCTGCAATGGGATAAGCCATACGGGACCGAAACTCAGCAGATTCTCATGCTCTTTGACGGGCGTTTGCAGGTGATCGGGCAGATTGACTACAGCGATCCCGATCAGGAAGACACAAGCTACCTCGAGTTTTTCAAACCGACAGAGTGACTTTCTACAGCCACCGGTATGTGTGAAAGGATAAGCCCCTATGCAGGATTTGACAGATGCCTTTGTCGAACTGGTGCGCCGTGCGGCCACCCAACTCCCGCCGGACATGGAAGAGGCGATCCGGAAGGCGAAGGAGCGAGAGGAACCCGGCTCGGCGGCGGAGGGCGCGCTTGACACGATCCTCAAGAATATCGAGATGGCACGTGAGCGCTCGACCCCTATCTGTCAGGACACGGGTACGCCCATTTTCGAGATTCACTATCCGCTGGGCTGGTCAACCAGAGCGCTGGCCGAGCAGATCAGGAAAGCCGTCGCCATCGCGACCGAGCGGAGCTACCTCCGCCCCAACGCGGTGGACAGCCTGACGGGTGAGAACAGCGGCGACAACACGGGTGAGGACTTCCCCACCATGCACTTTCATGAGTGGGAGAAAGACACCTTGCACGTTGATCTGCTGCTCAAGGGGGGCGGCTGCGAAAATGTCTCCGCCCAGTACAAGCTGCCCGATGCACGTCTGAAGGCCGGGCGTGATCTGGAGGGGGTTCGCAGGGTCGTGCTGGACGCTGTTTACCGGGCCCAGGGGAAAGGCTGTGCCCCGGCTGTGCTGGGCGTCGCAATCGGCGGGGATCGCGGCTCGTCGTACATCAAGGCCAAGCAGCAACTCCTGCGGCCACTGGACGACAGAAACCCCACTCCACAGTTAGCCGAACTGGAAGAGCGCCTCTACGAAGAGGCGAACGAACTGGGAATCGGGCCGATGGGCTTCGGCGGGAAAACAACCGTGCTGGGCGTCAAGGTCGGCACGCAGCACCGGTTACCGGCTTCCTACTTCGTGTCTATCGCCTACATGTGTTGGGCCAATCGCCGCGCCAGCATGGACGTAACGGCTGAGGGGGAGGTTCAGTATGCATAAACTCACTATCCCTATCCCCGATGAGGAAATCCGTGCCCTGCACGTCGGCGACACGGTCAGCCTGAACGGCATTATTGTCACTGGCCGCGACGCCGCTCACAAGTTCATGATCGAGCACTTCATCCGAAACCCGGTTGCACCTGAGGATGAGGCGCTTTATGAGGAGTTGAAACGCCTGCTGAACGGAGGCGTGATCTACCACTGCGGGCCGGTTGTCAGGAAAAACGCTGATGGCTCGTGGACTTTCGTCGCTGCCGGGCCGACGACCAGCATCCGCGAGGAGATTTACCAGCCGGAAGTGATCGCCCATTTCAACCTGAAGGGGGTAATCGGCAAGGGCGGCATGGGGCCGAACACGCTGAAGGCCTGTCAGGAACAGCCGGCGGTGTATCTGCACGCCATCGGGGGGGCGGCCACGCTGATCGCCCAGTCGGTCAGGGAGGTGGTCGCCGTCCACAAGCTGGAGTTCGGCATCCCGGAGGCAATGTGGGTGATCCGGGTGGAGGATTTCCCCGTCGTGGTCACGATGGACAGCCACGGGCAGAGCCTCCACGAGGCCGTAGAACACGAATCAAAGGCCCGGCTGGAGGCGTTGCTGGGCGTCTGAGCATCACCGGCTTACCGGTCAGAAACGGGAGGGAGAGGGGGGAAGGGCGGGTCAGGGCAGCCCACCGACCGTTTTCCCTCTCCCTCCCGCCGTTTTTTGCGCAGAGGCGACCGGTATGATACGATTTCTATAACAGCCTACACGTTGGTGGTCGCCAGCGGTGCATTCCGGCTGACGGCGTCGGGTTCCCCACCCGGCGAAAAGTGCCGCCAACCATTCCACGGTTAACCGAATCAGGGAGTTCTGGAGATTCTCGCGATGAATTTGTGGAATCGCTATTACACACCCCACACTGTGGAGGAAGCTTTCAGCTTACTGAAAACCCACGATGGGGCAGCCCGTGTTGTTGCAGGTGGCACTGATCTGCTGCTCGAAATCAGGCAGGGGCACAGGCCGCCGGTGGAGGCGCTGGTGGACATCACCCGCATTCCTGAGCTAACCCGGATCACCCAGGAAGGCGATCTGGTCATCATCGGGGCGGGGGTCACCCACACCCAGATCATACGCTCGGAGCTACTGGCTCGCCGGGCAACCTGTCTGGTGGAAAGCTGCGGCGTAATCGGCGGCCCGCAGGTTCGCAACGTGGGCACGCTGGGCGGAAACGTCGCCCACGCGCTCCCCGCCGCCGATGGAGCTACCTCGCTGGTGGCCCTCGACGCCGAGGCCGAAATCCTGCAGGATGGTCAGCGTCGCTGGCTCCCCCTTCTGGAGCTATACAAAGGGCCGGGGAAATCCCTGCTCGACCCGACTCATGACCTGCTCCTTCACCTGCGGTTCCGGCTCTGTGGCGAGGGCGAGGCGACCGCCTTCACGCGGATCATGCGGCCTCAGGGAGTCGCCCTGCCGGTGCTGGGCTGCGCCCTCTGGGTCCGGATGGGAGACGACGGCGAAACCATCGAGGACGCCCGCGTCTGCATCGGCCCTGTGGCTCCCGTCCCAACCCGCGCCACAGGCGTTGAAGAGGAACTGCGGGGCAGGCCATTCACCGGAGAACTGCTGGAGCAGGCCATCGCCAGAGCGCAGGCAGAGCTTCACCCCCGTACCAGCAAATATCGGGCCACGGCTGAATACCGCGCCGAGATGATCGGCGTCGTGCTGCGGCGTGCGCTCCCGCTTGCCGTCCGGCGAGCACAGACCGGCGAAGCGACACCGGAAGGTGTTGGTTTACAGTAGTGAGGGGAACAATGGCCAGTAACACAATCAAGATCACCGTTAACGGCAAGCCCTACGAGATGGAAGTATCGGAGTCGCGGACGCTGGCGGAGTTTTTACGTCTCGACCTGGGGCTGACCGGAACCAAGATCGGCTGCGAAGAGGCGGAGTGTGGCATCTGCACCGTTCTGGTGGACGGCACGCCGGTTGACTCCTGCATTTACCCGCTCTTCAAGGCTCAGGGGGCAGAGGTTCTCACCATCGAGGGGCTGGCGGAGGGCGACAAGCTGCATCCGGTTCAGAAAGCGTTCCTCGATCACGGGGCGGTACAGTGCGGGTTCTGCACTCCGGGCCTGATCATGACGGCCAAAGCCCTGATTGACGAAAACCCCGACCCGGACGAGCAGGACATCAAGATCGCCCTGAAGGACACGCTCTGCCGATGTACGGGATACGTGAGCGTGATCCACGCGATCAAATCGGCGGCCAGCGAGATTCGAGGGGAAGGGCCGATCCCCTGGCACCGACCGGAGACAATGGAGCCGCTCCGCGTGGTCGGCCAGCCGCTCCCGCGCCCGGAGGAGATGGACAAGGTCACCGGACGGGCACGTTATGCGGACGACTACGTTTTTCCGGGAATGCTCTACGGGCGCACATTGCGAAGCGCCTATCCCCATGCCCGGATTCTGAACA
>DRKO01000299.1 GCA_011051745.1 Chloroflexota bacterium
AACGCCTCGAAGACTTCCAGCGCTTCATCCACCGTCAGATCGAGCACCTCGGAGATGTTCAGCCCTTTGAAGCGCACCTGTAGCGTCTCTCGATTGTACCGCTTGCCGTGGCAGACGTCACAGGGGATGTAAACATCGGGCAGGAACTGCATCTCGACCTGCAAGACGCCCTGCCCCTGACAGGCCTCACAGCGTCCGCCCCTGACGTTGAAGCTGAAGCGCCCCGGTTTATACCCTCGCACCTTACTTTCCGGCAGTTCGGCGAAGAGCTGCCGGATATGGTCGAAGAGTTTGGTGTAGGTGGCCGGATTGCTGCGCGGCGTCCGCCCGATGGGGGACTGGTCAATGTTGATCACTTTGTCAATGTATTCGACCCCCTCGATGCTGTCGTGTGCGCCAGCGCGTTCGCGGCTGCCGTGAAGTATCTGGGCCAGCCGCTTGTACAGCACCTCGACCAGCAGTGTGCTTTTGCCGCTTCCTGAAACCCCGGTGATGCACACCAGCTTACCGAGAGGGATACGCACCGTCAGGTTTTTGAGGTTGTTCTCCCGCGCCCCTCGGATGATCAGCGCATGGCCGTTCCCGTTGCGCCGCCTTTCAGGGAGCGGGATATAGCAGCGGCCTGAGAGATACGCGCCCGTCAGGGACTGGTTGTTGGCAAGGATGGCCTCAAGCGGCCCCTCGGCCACCACTTCTCCGCCGTGCTCACCGGCCCCCGGCCCCAGATCGATCACCCAGTCGGCGTGCCGGATCATCTCCTCGTCATGCTCAACGACCAGCAGCGTGTTGCCCAGATCGCGCATCCCTTCCAGCGTCCTGATCAGCCGCAGGTTGTCGCGCTGGTGCAGGCCGATGCTCGGCTCATCCAGAACGTAGAGCACGCCCATCAATCGCGATCCGATCTGTGTCGCCAGGCGGATACGTTGCGCCTCGCCGCCGGAAAGGGACCCGGCGGAGCGGTTCAGCGTCAGGTAATCCAGCCCCACGTCCACCATGAACTGCAGCCGCGACTCAATCTCCTTCAGAATCTGGTGGGCAATCGCCCGGTCGCGCTCCGAAAGGAGCGGCTCCGCGCCGTTGCTCCCCTGAAGAGCCGCTACCCATTCGAGCAGGTGGTTGATCGGCAGGGCGGTTATTTCCTGAATCGTCCTGCCTGCGACGGTCACGGCGCGTGCCTCCGGGCGGAGGCGTTGTCCCTGACAGGCGGGGCAGGGGCTTTCGGTCATGAAGCGCTCGATCTGCTCCCGGATGTAATCCGACGTGCTCTCCTGATAGCGCCGCTCCAGGTTCCCCACCACTCCCTCAAAGCGGGTGGTGTATTCCCGCTGGTGGCCGTCGCGGTTGCGGTAATTGACGGTGACGCTCTGGCGGCCCGTCCCGTAGAGCAGTATCCGGCGCTGCTCAGGCGGCAGGTCGCGCCAGGGGGTATTTGTGTCAATCCCGTAGGCTTTCGCGACGGCGGTCACCAGTTGCCGGTAATAGCCGTCTTCCTCCCAGCTATTCCAGCCCGGCGCGATGAACGGGCCTTCGTCCAGCGTGAGATCGGGGTTGGGGACGATGAGGTCCGGGTCGATCTCCAGCCGGATACCCAGCCCCTGACAGTCCGGGCAGGCCCCGTGCGGGCTGTTGAATGAGAAGGTGCGTGGCTCCATCTCCGGCAGGCTGATCTGACAGTGGGCGCAGGCCAGATGTTCGGAGAAGAGGATGTCTTTGTTCTCCGTTGCCACGTTGACGATGGCGATCCCGTCTCCGATCTCCAGCGCGGTCTCGATGCTGTCGGTCAACCGGAAGCGGGCGGCGTTGGCTTCCTCGCCCTCCGGATCGCTGTAGTGGCGGACGACCAGCCGATCCACGACGATCTCGATGGTGTGCATTTTGTAGCGGTCGAGTTCGATTCTCTCGTCAACGTCGGTGATTTCGCCGTCCACGCGCACGCGGACAAACCCCGCCCTGCGGATGTCGTCGAGCACGCGCTGGTGCAACCCCTTCCGATCCTTGATGACGGGGGCCAGAATCTGGATGCGTGTGCCGTCGGGCATCTCTTCGATGGTTTCCACGATCTGCTGGGCGCTCTGTTTGCTGACCTCGCGCCCGCATTGCGGGCAGTGCGGCACGCCGATCCGCGCATACAGCAGGCGCAGGTAATCGTAAATCTCGGTGACCGTGCCAACTGTGGAGCGCGGGTTGCGGCTCACGCCCTTCTGATCAATGGAGATGGCCGGACTGAGGCCCTCGATCTGATCCACATCCGGCTTTTCCATCCGTCCCAGGAATTGCCGCGCGTAGGCGGAGAGCGATTCCACGTATCGCCGCTGCCCTTCCGCAAAGATGGTGTCAAACGCCAGTGAGGATTTGCCCGATCCGGACAGGCCGGTGATCACAACCAGCCTGTCGCGGGGAATCTCAACGTCAATGTTTTTGAGGTTGTGTTCGCGTGCGCCACGCACAACGATCTTATCCTGGGCCATGTGTACCTTACCGCCCCCTCGAATCGCTATCTTCCACTACCGTTACATGGCGGGAACCGGAGGAAACCCGAACACTTATTCTACCGCGAGGCGGAGGGGCGATCAAACTCCCTGGTGCACTCATGAGCGTATGGGCCGCTCGCGGTTGGACCCCCGCTTGATAAGGCCAGAGCGGGGTGATAAAGTCAGGGGGTGGTTTGAGAGACGGGTGAGGTTATGCAGTCGGAGAGCCTGCAAAAGGGCGAAAAACTGAATCGGTGGCGCTATCTTCGCATCCTGGGGTTCTTCCTCTCGATGGCGCTCTCTGTGCTCTGGTGGGAGATCGTCCTCAGGCGGGTATTCGGCGAGGAGTACGTCGCTCAGGGGCGGGAGGAGCGGCTCCGCCACCATGCCCGTCGCTTCCGCAGGCTGGCGGTAAGGATGGGCGGCGTGATGATCAAACTGGGGCAGTTCCTCAGTGCTCGGGTAGACGTTATGCCCGCCGTCATCACGGAAGAACTGGCCGGATTGCAGGACGAAGTCCCGCCGGAGGACATTCACGCCATCCGTTCCGTCGTCGAAGCAGAGCTGGGCGTTCCCCTTGAGTCCCTGTTCGAGGATTTCGAGGCGGAATGCCGGACCGCCGCGTCGCTCGGTCAGGTACACCGCGCCCGTCTGCGGAACGGTGAACGGGTGGCCGTGAAAGTGCTGCGACCGGGGATCGAGCGCATTGTCGCGACCGATCTGGCCGTACTGCGGATCGTGGCCCGCTGGTTGATGCTCTGGCCGCTGGTCAGCAAGCGTGCGAACGTCCCCGCCTTGCTGGAGGAGTTCGCCGCCACGCTCTGGGAAGAGCTGGACTATGAGGCAGAAGCCAGCCACATCGAGACGTTCCACGCTCTTTTCGAGGACGATCTGGGGGTCTACATCCCGGAGGTGTATCGCGAGTATTCCACGCGGCGCGTTCTCACGATGGAAGACGTGACCTGCATCAAGATCAGCGATCACGCGGCCATTGACGCCGCCGGGGTGGATCGCCGTGTGGTGGCTCAACGTCTGGCGGATGTCTATCTGCGGATGTTTTTTGACTTCGGCTTCTTCCACGCCGATCCACACCCCGGAAACCTGTTCATCTACCCGCTTCCAGAGGAGGCTGCCCGGCAGATGTACGGTTCGCATGTGCCGCATCGCGGGCGGCCTTTCTATATCGTGTTTGTGGATTTCGGCATGGTGGGCCGCATCACGCCGGAGATGCGCGCGGGGCTGCGGGAACTGCTCCTTGCGGCAGGCACTCGCGATGGGCCTCGCATCCTGCGGGCGTATCAGATGCTCGGCGTGATCCTCCCTTCCGCCGATCTTGCCCCCGTTGAGAAGGCCACCGACGAGGTGCTCGATTACATCTGGGGTAAGACGCCCTCCGAACTGGCCCGCATGTCCCGTGCCGAGATGCGCGGTCTGGCCCACCAGTACCGTGATCTCTTCTTTGATCTGCCCGTTCAGGTTCCCCAGAATTTCATTTATCTGGGGCGGGCGGCGGGCATCCTGTCCGGGCTGTGCACGGCCCTTGATCCGGACTTCAACGTCTGGGATGTGGCGGCCAGATACGCCCGTCGCTGGCTGACACAGGAGAGCGGTCTCCGAATGCGAGACCTGGCCCGTATTGCCTTCCGGTGGGCGTGGGGACTTATCCGCCGTTCCCCTGATGGGGATGGTGATTCTCAGCCCTCTTCCGGGGAGGCCCTCTCTGCGGACGATGCGCTGCGCGTGGAGCGTCCGCTCGCCGAATAGCCGGAGGGGGCTCCTTCTCCGGCTGTGACGATCTACAACAACAGGTCGTGACATTTGGAACTAATAAAACGATTCCCCTGCCGGTATGCTCAAAAGTGGGGGAGATGTGGCAAACTCTGATTCAATCTCTTTCAGGAGGGGACTTAATGGCGACTGAGGAGCGTACCATCGATCGCAAGGCACGGATGCAGCTTGACCCCGTCCCCCTGCCGTACCGCGATCCGAAGGAACGCATCAAAGATTTCAACGAGTGCTCACCCGGCTTTTCAGTTGAGCAGGCGATGGCCGAGGCGGCGCGCTGTATTCAGTGTGCGCGGCCTGCCTGTGTGGAAGCCTGCCCGCTGGACAACAACATTCCGCTGGCCTTATCCTATATTGAGCAGGGCGAGTTTGTTAAAGCCGCCGAGGTCTACCGCGCGACCAACCCGATGCCTGAAGTCTGCGGGCGCGTCTGCCCGCCGGAGAGCACCTGCGCGGGGGCCTGCGTGCTCAACAAGCGGGGTAAGCGGGTTGAGACGTGCGCTCTGGAAGCCTTCGTGGCCGACTATCAGCGTGAGACCGTCGGCGTGCCGTTGCCGGAGAAGGCTCCGCCTACCGGTAAGCGCGTTGCCGTCGTTGGCGGCGGGCCTGCCGGGCTGGCAGCCGCCGAAGACCTGGCTAAAGCCGGGCATGAAGTCACGGTGTACGAGGCTAAGCCTGCTCCCGGCGGGTTGCTGGTTTATGGCATCCCGAATTTCAAGCTGGATAAGTCTATCGTCCGGTGGAAGGTGGACTGGCTGAACGATCTGGGCATCCGGTTCGTCCTGAACGTGCGCATTGGCGAAGACCTCACCCTTGACGATCTGGTGGACAAAGAGGGCTACGATGCCGTCTTTGTGGGAACCGGTGCGGAGGTCGAGGCCCGGATGAAGGTCCCCGGCGAGGACCTGGAGGGCGTCTATTCCTCACTGGATTTCCTGATGCGGGCCAATGTGCCTCCTGAGTTGCTGCCTGAGGATAAGCGAGAGCGGCCCCGGGTGGGGAGGCATGTCGCCGTGATCGGCGGAGGCGACACCGCCACCGACTGCCTGCGCACCGCGATCCGGCTGGGGGCGGAGAGGGTGGTCTGCTACTACCGCCGCACCGAGGCCGAGATGCCCGGCAACAGCGAGGAACGTCACCATGCCGAGGAGGAGGGGGCCGAGTTTGTCTATCTGACCGCTCCGGTTGCCTTCCTTGATCGGGACGGAGACGGCAAAGTGGACGCCATGCGGATGATCCGCATGGAACTGGGCGAGCCGGACGAGTCGGGCCGCCGCCGCCCTGTGCCAATCGAAGGGTCCGAGTACGAGGTTGAGGTGGATAACGTCGTCCTGGCGATCGGCTTCTGGCCTGACCCGCTGATCGGTGAGACGACCCCCGGACTGGAAACCCGCAAGTGGGGGTTGCTGGTCGTTGACGAAGAGACCGGCCAGACGAGCCGACCTGAGATTTTCGCCGGAGGCGATAACGTGACCGGCCCCGCGCTGGTAAACGCGGCTCTGGCCGCCGGTAAACGGGCTGCCGCCGCGATCAACGATTACCTGAACGGCAGTTCAGCGTAACACTTCTTCATACCTTTCTCCCTCTCTGTAAAAGCGGGCCACGTAGACGAAAATACGTGGCCTGCTTTGCATGTGTCGGATTGGCTCCGGCGGCGGGCATTCCTCGCCCGGCTGATATATAATCCGGGAGGGTTTTCAAACGCTGGAGCCTTGCCGGGGGCATAGCAGAGGTCTTTTATGCAAGAGCGTTCAACGTTCCTCCAGCGCTATCTCCGGACTCCCTGGCCCGGTCGTCTGGCCCGCCGCCGCGCCCGGCGGCGTTTCCGAAGGATGACGTTGCTGGGGGTTATCCTGCTTGCTGCCATCACTGGCGTGGTGCATAGCTGGCCTTCGGATGCCGGAACCCTCCTGATCGCCGTAGGGCGTGAGCTGGCCGGGCTGGGTGCGCTGGGGATGGCGGGCCTGATTATCGGTGTCGTGCTGACGGCGCTGACCATCTTTCTCTACAATGGCCTCTTAAATGGGCCCGTCTCGTTGCTTGATCTGGAATATATTGACGAGATTCCCCTGCTCTTCGCGCTGGTCGGGGGAGTGGCCGGGATTTTCCTCTCGGTGCGCTGGCCGGATATAATCGGGCTGGTGGGGTGGGGGATGGTGGCGCTGGTTCTGAACGAATCTCTGTTCAGGCGGCCCGGCCAGTAGAAACGGTAGCCTTCTCATGGAGCCTGCTGCCCTCAGCCTGTGTCTCAAAGATCGTGCGCGCGAACTGGGCTTCTCGATGCTGGGCATCGCTCCGGCGGAGCCTGCTCCGCACCTTGCGGCCTACCTGCGCTGGATCAGGGCCGGGATGCACGGCACGATGGCCTACCTGGCTCGCCCGGACCGCGTCGTCCGGCGGGAAGACCTGAACGTCATCCTGCCCGGTGCGCGTTCGCTGGTCATCGCCGCGCTGGATTATTACACCCTCCGCCTTCCAGATGAGATCGTGGCGGATCCATCGCGGGGGCGCATCTCCAACTATGCCTGGGGAGCCGACTACCATGACGTGATGCTTCCCCGTCTGGAGGCGCTGGTCGGGTTTCTGGCGGCGGAGGCTGGCCGCCCGGTCGCTGCTCGCGCCTATGTGGATACCGGTGCGATTCTGGAGCGAAGCCACGCCGCCCGCGCCGGGCTCGGCTTCATCGGCAAGAACACCATGCTGATCCATCCCCGACGGGGGAGTTTCTTTTTCCTCGGCGAGATCATCACCGATCTGGAGCTAACCTGTGACGATCCCGCCCTCGTCCCGATGCCGGGCTGCGGAACCTGCACACGCTGCCTGACCGCCTGCCCGACGGGAGCTTTTCCGGAGCCTTACGTCCTTGATGCCCGTCTCTGCATCTCCTACCTGACGATTGAGCATAAGGGCTTCATCCCTCGCCGACTGCGTCCCCTGATGGGGAACTGGGTCTATGGATGCGATGTCTGTCAGGATATATGCCCCTGGCAGCGATTCGCCCGCTCAACCTGGGAGGAGGCCTTCCAGCCCTTCGACTACGACCGCGCCGCCCCGCCGCTCTCCGCTCTGCTGACGCTCGATGAAGAGGCGTTCGCCCAGCGCTTCGGGGGCACGCCGATCTATCGCATCAGGCGGCCCCGTCTGGTGCGCAACGCCTGCATCGCTGCCGGAAACAGTGGCTTACCCGAACTGGCCGACTGTTTGATCCCTCTTCTGGAGGACGAGAGCCCGCTGGTGCGCGGACATGCGGGCTGGGCGCTCGGCAGGCTTGGGGTAGGGAGGGGCCAGCTTGCCGCCCGGCTGGCCGTCGAGACCGACGCAACCGTCCGCGGGGAGATCGCAGCCGCTTTGGAGATGCTGTCAGCCGCGTAAGCTATTCGGATGTTTAGCTGCCCTGATCGGCTGGCACACAGGCCGGGGCCGCCCGTGCCGACTCGACCACCCGGCTCGCTCTGGGTATTCCGGCGTAAAGGGCGACAACCTCACCGCAACCATCCAGTACAACCAGCGTCGGCAACCCGCGAACACCGTAGCGGTTGATGGCCTCGCGCCCTACCGGACTGAGGACGTTCACGCGGATCACCTCGGCCTCGCCGCTCAACTCCCGCTCGATCCTGTCCACGACAGGTTTGGCCGCCAGGCAGGAGCTTCAAAAGTTGCTGTACATCTCAAGCACGGTGGGCTGCCCGCGCGTCACCAGCGCTTCCAGTTCGCCGGGCGCAACGTCTGAGGCGCTGGTTTGCAGCGAGAAGAAGAGAAGCGCCCCCAGCGCCACCAGAATCAGCCACACCCGGTTTCTCGAGACCCATTGCAGGAGTGATGTCATTGTCCCCTCATCCGTAACTGCCCGTCTGCGTTGTGCGTGATGGTTGTTAGATGCGGGCTGATCGCTCTGCGTTGCCTGCTTCCCACCGATCACGGCTTCTGATATCATAGCGATTATGGATGAGAGTATCAAACGCACCGTACAACAGCAGTTCGGCGATCATGCCTCCGATTACGTCACCAGCGCCATTCATGCCGGGGGCTACAGTCTGGGCCGTCTGCTCGAATTGACCGACCCTCAGCCCGGATGGCGTGTGCTGGATGTCGCAACCGGGGGCGGACATACCGCTCTGGCTTTCGCCCCTCGCGTTCAGCAGGTTGTTGCCGCCGACATCACCCGCGATATGTTACAGGCCGCCCGTGATCACCTTCACCGGCAGGGGGCCGGGAACGTGACCTTCTGCCAGGCCGACGCCGAGGCGTTGCCCTTCCCGCCGGGGGCCTTCCACTGCGTCACCTGCCGCCTTGCCGCTCATCACTTCCCGAACGTCATCGCTTTTATCCGCGAGTCGGTTCGTGTGCTGTCGGCGGGGGGATTGCTGGCTGTCTCCGACAATGTGGTGAGTGGTGAGGCGAAGGTTGCCCGTTTCGTCAACCTCTTTGAGAAGCTGCGCGATCCATCGCATAGCTGGGCATATACCCTTGAGGACTGGGTGTCCTTCTTCTCTTCTGCCGGGCTGGAGGTCGTTCACCGGGAGGTGGTTCGGAAGGAGATGGACTTTGACGGATGGGCCGCACGGATGGGCGTCACAGGGGACACTCTAACCCGTCTGCGCGTGTTGCTTGTTCAGGCTCCGGACGAAGCACGGCGCTGGCTGAGGCCCCGTCACGTGGGTGATCGGCTGGTGTTCAGTATTGCAGAAGGCATCATCGTAGGGCGGAGGTGAAAGCCCTGTTGCCCGCAATGTGGGGACAATCCCCCATTGATCGGGCCTCGGCAGAAGGGTACAATCCGGGCATGTTATGCGCCTGCAAGTGAGGTTGGACTTATGAACACAAATGAACTGAGTCGCTGGGGGAAGCTGCTGGACATCCTCTCCGAGATAAGCGATGTGGAACGCCAGCTTGTTCTCCAGGGGGAGCGTCCGGGGTCTTTTGTTCCAGACGAATTGCTTGAGCGCTGGTATCATACTTATCGTGGAGGGCGGGGCCTTGGCCGGGCCGGAGTCTCTGAGGAGATTCAGTCCATCCTGATGGATTTTGACCTCACGTTGATGGACCTGACCGATATCCTGCCCGATGATGCTCATGACAAAGCCCACTATATCCGTCACGATGAGATATGGCGTGCGATCTGTGAGCTGGCTAATCTGACGCTGACGCGCATCGCCATGCTGGGGATGCCGGAGGATCCGCCTTTCAGCATCAACTGACGATCTCGGCGACGCAACCGGGGGAGCGAGGGCCGCGGGCCGCTCGCTCTTTTATTTTGGAACCAGATTCGCTATCATGAGGAGCGGCCTGCGATGGGTGAAACGCAGCCGGAGCGGAAACGTATGGGTTTCCTGAGGGGGAAACGGATTTAATGACACGAATGGCACTGGAGACATACAACGTCCGAACCTGGGGTTGCCAGATGAACGAGGCCGACTCGCGGCGGCTCGCCAGCGAGCTAGAGCGTCTGGGTTTGCGCTACACGGACGAGGCCGACCGGGCCGATGTGATCGTGCTGAACACCTGTGTGGTGCGCCAGAGCGCCGAGGATCGCGTGTATGGCCGTCTGGGGCAGCTTAAAGTCCTGAAAGAGCAGTACCCCCATAAGGTGATCGGGCTGATGGGCTGTCTGGTTGGCGTCCGCGATCCACTCCCTCTGCGTCGCCGATTTCCGTTTGTGGATGTCTTTATGCCGCCCGGCGACCCCGCGCCGATGGTTGCTTTTCTCCACGAGCGCGGTCTGGAGAGCGAGACGCTGGCCCGCCTCTCCGGCGAACGTGCCCTGCGTGATGCCTTGCAGGATGGCGATCTGATCCTCCCCCTGCACGAGCGCGGTAAGCTGGTCAGCGCCTATGTGCCGGTCGTGTACGGCTGTTCCCATGCCTGCACCTTCTGCGTGATTCCCTTCCGGCGGGGCGTTGAGCGCAGCCGCCGCGTGGGCGAGATCGTGGCCGAAGTACGCGCGCTGGCGCGTCAGGGCGTGAAGGAAGTGACCCTGCTGGGGCAGATTGTGGATCGTTACGGTCTGGATATCCCCGATGGCCCCGATCTGGCCCTCTTGCTGCGTGTCGTTCATGAGGTAGAGGGCATCGAGCGTATCCGCTTCCTGACCTCGCACCCCAACTGGATGACCGACCGCCTGCTGGATGCGGTAGCGGAGTTGCCGAAGGTCTGTGAGCATATCGAAGTCCCCGTTCAGGCGGGCGATGACGAGGTGCTGCGCCGTATGAAGCGCGGATACACGCAGGCTGATTACCGCCGCCTGATCGAACGCATCCGGGCCCGCATCCCCAACGTGGCGATCCATACCGATGTGATCGTCGGTTTCCCCGGCGAGAGCGAGGAGCAGTTCGAGGAGACATACCGCCTGCTGGCCGATCTCAGGCTGGACAAGGCCCACCTTGCCATGTACAGCCCGCGCCCGAACACCGTTTCGGCGCGGAAGATGAAAGACGACGTGCCGCCGGAGGAGAAGAAACGCCGCCTGCAGGCCCTTGACCGGCTTCAGGAACAGATCGCGGCGGAGATCAACAGCCGCTTTCTGGGCCGGACGGTCGAGGTGCTGGTTGAGGATCAACATCGCGGCAAGTGGCGGGGGCGAACCCGCCAGAACAAACTGGTATTCTTTGAGGATAGCGGAGACTGGCGCGGGAAGCTGGTTGATGTCGAGATCACGTGGACTGGTCCCTGGAGTATGCAGGGGCGGCTCCCCGGACGGGAAGCGCCTGCTCCGCAACGGGATGAGCTCCCCACCGTTGTGATCCCATGACCGCCGGAAAGATCGCTGTGGCATCCGCCGTCACCGCCCCGCTCCCTGGAGTCATGGGCGGGCAATTTGAGAAACGGGCATAAGGATATGCAACGCCATCTGAAGCTCTCTGTCGGGCCTGCTCTTATGATCGTTCTTCTGCTGGGGACGGCCTGCGCCGGATCGGCTGCTCAGAGCCCGACGCAAACCCCCGTCTTTGTGGTGATCCCCGGTGAAACGCCCGCCGGCTCCCCCACGACGCCGGAAGCGGCCTTCCCGACGCCGCTTGTGTGCCGCGCCGAGATCGTCGAGCAGAGTTTCGAGAATGGCCGGATGTTCTGGGTCGGGGCGACTCTGGAGGAACGCTGCAAGCAGGAGCACGACTTCACGCCGGGTTCCGGCGAGATATGGGTGGCGATCTTTGATGAAAGCGGTCTGGGCGGGGAGTGGCTGGTCTTTGTGGATGACTGGGATGAGTTAACCGATCCCCCCTATGATATAACGTTAAGCCCCCCGCCGGGCCTGATCCAGCCGGTGCGGGGCTTTGGCAAGGTCTGGCGCGAGCGGCTGACGGAGGAGCAGCGCGAGGCGATTGGCTGGGCGACCAGCAATGAGTACAAGTTCGTGACAGACTATCGCTACGAGGCGGGGGGCTATATTGACCCGGAGGGCGTCTTTGTGCCCCGTCCCGGTCTTCATATGCTGGTCAGTCTGGGCGGGGAGCGTTTCTTCTTTGACGAACCCAGCCAGACGTTTGATTACATCCCCGCCGAATGAGCGCTCAAAACGAGATTCTGTAAAGGCCGGAGCCTTTCTCCTCCCGGCTATGCCCTGCCTCAGCCGGGGGGCGGGGCTTCGTCGGCCAGCTCCTTTTCGGAGAAACTCTCCACCTGATAGACCTCCGCCTGCATACCGGGGAACATCCACGCGCGGGGCGGTAGCCCCATCTTCTGGCTCAGCATATCCAGAAACTCAACCGGATCGCTGATCCGCTCCCACACCTGCGGCAGGAATGTGGCCCTGTAAGGCCCTCGGAAAAGAGTTACCCCGTCAATGCCGGGCCGGATCAGGCGCGGGAGTTCGCGCGGGTCTGAGAAGTGGAGCGGCTGTGGGGGCGTCAGGATGGATATTTCGATGTCCAGCTCCGGCACTTCCTCCGGTGTGACGGGCGGAAAGCGCGGATCGCGGAGCGCCGTCTGCGCGGCGGTCTGGATCACTTCCTGCGCCAGCGGGAGCCGCGCCACGAGCACCCCCGTGCAGCCGCGTAACTCCCCGTTTTTAGTGTGAATTGTGACAAAGCAGGCTCTCGGTTCGCGGAGACGCTCCGGCAGGCTCTCCAGATCGATCTGTGGTAATGGCCGTCCGGCTGCCGCAGCTTCGATTGCCCGGCGTGCCAGCCGGAGCAGGAGTTGACGTTCCTTCAGTGTCAGGTTCTCCTGAGTCTTCTCTTGAGACATGATGCTTTCACCTGCCTCCCTGTCCCTGTCTTTGCTATCATTCTACCATCCAATGATCGTAGGAGAATAAGAATACCCCGTGATTCGGGCGGGAGACGTTAAGCCCGGCTGCTGAACACACGCAGGAGGCCCGGTGTGAAGCCCGTCAGGTCCTTCAGCCCGTCAAGAAAGCGGTGACGGGCCGCCCCGATCACGAGCGTGGGCACAGGGTTGCGGGTGTGGCCGCGCTGTCCGAGGTCTTCAAAGTTGCCGTGGTCGCTGGTCAGGACGATCAGCCCCTCCGAGTCGTCCCAGGCATCCAGCAATCCGGCCAGCGCCTCATCAATGATCTGTAGCAGTTCGACCGCCTGCTCCATCGTTCCCCGGTGGCCGAGGTAGTCCGTCAGCCAGTGGTCAAAGAAGGTGAAGTGGTAGTCCTGCGCCAGTCGGGCGAGGTGCTGTCCGGCTTCAAAAGGGGACATAAGGGGGAGTTCATCGTTTCCGAACTGTGTGCGCCAGACTTTTGTGGCCGCGTCGTGGTTGGCTCCGTGCCTCCACCACAGGCGACCGGTGAAGTCCACCGACAGGGCGCGGTGTTCGAGCAGTGCCCTGCCGTCCAGCAGCTTCACGCCCCCGACCCTCAGGGCCATCTGATTGGAGGAAGGCAGCCGCTTTCCCCGCTCGATGTTCTCGATGAAGGCGGAGGGGTAAACGTTGATCAGGCCGGTGCGCAGGCCGCGCTCGGCCAGCTTTTTGACGATGCTCTCCTGCCGGATAATGGCGGCGATATCGGGGTTGGGCTTTGGCCCGTAGTGATAACCGAGCTGCCGGGGGACGTTGATACCGGTCATGATCGTTGCCTGTCCGGTCGCGCTCTGAGGACGACCGTCCACACCCAGACAGGCGTCGGTCGGGAGGAACGTTGCTCGCTCGCTCTCAATACGCGGAAGGCCGCGCAACCAGCGCCGTCCTCCGGTGAAGCTCGTCAGGGTGGGCAGGTCGGCGGCGGCGAACGGGTTATGTTCGCGGTCGTCCTCACCCAGCCCCAGCCCGTCAAAGAACAGAAACAGGACGCGCATCAGGTCTCCGTGTCCCCCGATCCGACGCGCTCGAACCGATACCATGCCGAAGCGGCGTGCGCCGCCGAGTCCTCCCCCAGATCGCTCCACGTCAGCCGGAATTCAGGCGCGAACAGGGCCTCGACCTCCTCCGGCTCCAGCCCGCGCGGACGCTCCGGGGTGGGGCGGAACGTGTACAGCATGAACAGGCCACCCGGCCTCACGATCTGCCCCAGGGCGCGGGCGTAGGCTGTCCGTGCCTCCGGCGAGAGGCCGTGACTGCAACCGATATCTATTGCCAGATCGAACGGCTCCCCCAGATCGAGGTGCTGGAGTTTCGTCACGTCGCCGACGATGAAGCGTGTCCGATCGGCAACTCCGGCCCGCTGAGCCTTCTGGCGAGCCCGGCGGATGGGCTTTGGAATGAAGTCTATCCCGACGACCTGCCAGCCATGCTGCGCCAGATAGATAGATGTTGTCCCCGTTCCGCAGCCGAGATCAATAGCCCGTCCCGGGGGCAGTTTCTCATCCTCGATCAGGGCGACGATCTCCGGTGGCGTGATGCCGGTGTCCCAGGGGGCTTTGCCCTGCAGATAGCGGAGCCAGAAGAACAGACGGTGGATCATGTTCGCTCCAGGTCAAAGAGAATGCGTGCCTGATCCAGCACGCCGATGCTCTCCCGCAGCTTGTTGCCGTCCGGGTCGAAGTAGATAAAGGTGGGGGTGAAGATCACGCCATATTCTTCCATCAGTGTCCTGCCCGGCTCTTCATCTATATTCAGGCGGATGATCTGGAGGCGTTCCCCCGCCTCTGCTTCGAGCCGGTCTACAACCGGCTTCATCGCCAGGCATCCCGCGCAGGTTGTGGAGAAAAACTCCAGCACGGTGGCGCGCTGGCCGTTGTGCAGCGCCTCCCGGACGGCTTCCAGGCTATCCATGCTCTCCGTCTGATGGGTGACCAGCATCCGCCACACGAGCACGGCTGCGGCTGCAACGACGAGCAGGATCAGCGCATCCGCCCCGCTGAATCCGTCCCGCCCCGCGATGAGGGCCGCAACTATCAGGGCGAGCGCTGCTATAAGGGGGAAAGAGCGGTGGTTAAAGATACGAACCAGCAAACGCATATGATCTTGCTTCCTTCACTCCGTGTTGTTTCTCCACCTGATTTCTGGATGCTGTGCCTGGGCCGGATCATACTTTCCGGGGCTGTGGCCGCGATGGCGAATATCCGCCTCTCAGGCTCTTGTCGCTTCTCCCCCTCCGAACCGGCGCAGCATCATCAGGGGGATGCTCCGCACCTCTTCGATACCGAGCAGAAGCGCCAGCCCGAAGTAGATGGCCGCGCCCAGCGCTCCCCCGCCGAGCAGGGTAACCAGCAGGCCGGGATCAAAAGCGGCTTTGAAGGCCAGAATCGCGCCCCCCATGAGGGCAGCAGAGAGGGCCGCTTTGCCTGTGTCGAGCAGAATCCGGCGGGCGTCCAGACCCTTCCAGCGGATGCCGAGGATCGTCAGACCGATCAGCGATTCCACTCCGACCGCGATCCCGTTGGCGAGCGGCAGCCCGCCGTGCTCCAGTCCGCCCTCCGCAAAGGGACGCGCCAGCCAGATCGCCAGTACGATGTTAAGAGCCGTCGTGAAAAACGAGACGATGAGCGGCGTCAGTGTATCCTGCTGTGCGGCGAAGGCCCGCACGACTACCTCCAGCATGGACTGACTGATCAGCGTCAGGGCGTAGAATTGCAGCGCGAAGTAGACTAGTTCGGTGCTCCGGGCAGTGAACTCGCCGCGCTCGAACAGCAACCGGATGATCGGGCGGCCCAGCACGAGCAGCCCGACCGCCGCCGGAAGCGCCAGCATGAGGATCGCCCGCAGTGAGCCGCTGAGCGCACGGCGCTGGGCGGCGATGTCCTTTCTGGCGGCCAGCGCCGCCATGGTCGGGAAAACGGCGATGCCGATTGCCGTTCCGATCAACGTCCAGGGCATATTCATCAGCGTGTAGCCATAGCTCAGCGCCGAGACGCGCCCCTCCCCCAGCCGGGAGGCGATGTTCCGGTTGATCCAGTCAATCGAGATGCGGGCCATCAGCAGGTCAATCACGCGCGGAGCCATCAGCTCTGCCACCCGCTTCAGCGCCGGATCGCCCCATGGCAGGGCTGGCTGCCAGCGGACCCGGTGGATGAGCAGTCCCGGAACCTGAATCAGCAGGTGCAGCAGTGCGCCGATCACCGCGCCCCATGCCAGCCCGAAGATTCCAAACAGCGGATTCAGCACCACCGCGCCGAAGATGATCCCCCCGCTGTACACGGACGGGGTGAGCGCCGGTAGCAGGAAATGCTGATGGGCGTGTAATGCGCCGGTGATGATGTTGCTCACCGCAAAGATGAGTGTTGAGACCAGCAGGACGCGCATAAGCCGGGCGGTCAGTTGCTGAAATTCGACGGGGAAGCCGGGGGCAATCCCCCAGGGTGCGCTGACCAGCACGGGAGCCAGTATGCCCACCACCAGCGAGGCCAGCGCCGTCAGTAGAAAAATGGCGCTGATCACCTGGCTGAAGAGCGTATCGGCCTGTCCCTCATCTTTCCGCTCCAGCAGTTCGGTGTAGACGGGGAGGAAGGCGAACGTCAGCGCGCCACCGGCCAGCGCGTTAAACAGCAGCTCCGGGATGCCGTTGGCGGCGACGTAGGCGTCATAGGCGGCGCTTGTCCCGAACCGTTCGGAGACGACGCCCTGCCGTATCAGGCCGACGACGATCGCCAGCGCGAACCCGCCCATCACGATCAGAGTCGAGCGGGCCACCTGCCCGGCGCGGATTTCTTTTTGCCCTTCTGGTCTGGCTTCGCTCATGCGGTTGGCTTTCGTCCGTTCGGGGCCTGAAGAAGGCCGGTGATCGCCCCTGTGGCCTCGTCTCTATTCGGAGAGCGACTCCAGCGCTTCCCGCGCCGCCTGATAGTTGCGGTTGTTGCGCAGCGCCAGCGTGAACAGGTAGCGTGCGTCCCCGATCTCGCCCCGCGCGGCGCGGGCCAGCCCCTCGTAGTAGTATGCTTCCTCCGAATAGACGTTGTTGGCGACGGTGGCGTCGGCCAGCGCGATCACGTCGTCGTAGCGGCCCACGTTGTAGTAAGCCTCGTACGGGCCGAACTGATACCACAGCATCCGCCAGGGCAGCCCGATCTCACGTGCCCGGTCAAAGGCGGTTGCCGCCTCCTGATAGCGGCCCAGCGCAACCAGACTGCTCCCCAGATTGAACCAGCCAAACGGGTCATCGGGGTTTTCGCTGAGTTCGGCCTGCGCGGTGAGGATCGCGTTGGTGTAGTTGGTCACCTCGTCCATGTCCTCGCCGATGATCGAGGCCAGCAACTCCCCCTGATCGGCGCGGTAGGGGACGATGTAGAGCCGGTTGAACTGCCGCCAGAAGGTATCGGTCTCCTCGTAGGTGGTGATCTGGTTCGGCCCCAGGTAGGAGTCCATCGTCAGGAAGGTTTCTTCCTCGTCGGAAAAGCCGGTCAGCAGCAGGTAATGGCCCATCCAGCCCAGCCGTTCCGGCTCCGGGTCGAACCCCTTTTCGATCACCACCGGGAACCCGGCAACAAGCAGCCGTTTGAGCAGGTTCAGGTCGCCGTCCACCCGCACGATGACCTGATAGCCGAGACTCTCGACGTAGGCGGCGATCTCCTCAGGGCGCACGTTGCGATCCTCCGGGTTGGGCTTCAGGAAGCTGGCCGCGTCGTCCTGAGTGCTCTGCACGCCCCAGTAGCTCATCGTCATGGTGATCGTGGCCGGGCCGCAATTGTTCCAGCCCTGGTACACGTGCGTAAAGCCGGAGAGATAATAAGAGGGAGGGCCGTTGTAGATGTCATCGTCGGGTGGGGTGGTTTCCTCCGCCGGCGAGTTGTTCTCGCCTGTCGGTATGATGGGCGGAGTGGCGGAGGGCGCGTCCGCCGGATGCGCTGCCGGGCTTTCGGCTGTAGTCGAATCGGGGGGCGCGGTCCCGGTCGCCGACGGGGTAGGGGGGGCTAACTCTTCCAGAAGGCGGGCAGCCTCATCACCCACCGGTGCGGCGGTGGGCAGTTGCGCCTGCGGGTTCCTCTCGAAGGCTATCTCCTGTAGAGGCTCCGGCGCGTAGGCGGCGATGTAGCGATCCGGGATCAGCCGCAGGGCGGAGGAGAGCCACAGCGGCAGGGTGATAGCCAGCGCCAGCACCCCCACCGAGCCGCCGAGGATGAGGGTAGGAATGAAGCCGATGCCCCTCCTCCTGCGAGGGCGGGCATGGACGTGCCGGGCGTCGCGACGAAACGCCACCGCTTTCCCTTCTCTTTCTTCTATTCCTCGCCCAGTGCGTCCAGCGCCAGACGGGCGGCCTCATAGTTGCGGTTGAACCTCAGAGCCTGATTAAGCTGGCGGCGGGCCTCCTCAATGTCCCCCTGAGCGGCGTAGGCCAGCCCCCGGTAATAGAAGGCCTCCTCGGTGGCTTTTGCTCCGAGAACGTCATCGGCCAGCGTCAGTACATCGTCGTAGCGCCCCACCTGCAGATACGCTTCAAAGGGGGCGAACTGATACCACAGAAAGCGCGAGGGCAGCCCTAACTGGCGTGCCTGATCAAAGGCCGTTGCCGCGTCCTCATAGCGTCCCAGCCCGACCAGGCTGGTCCCCAGGTTGAACCATCCGAACGGATCGGAGCGATCCAGGCTGAGCTCGAACTGGGCGGTGTACAGGGCATTGGTGTACATCGTTTCGTCATCCATGGCCTCCCCGATGATAGAAGCCACTGCGGCGGCCTGATCGGGCCGGTGAACGATGATATAGCGGCGGTTGAACTGTCGCCAGTAGGTATCAATCTCCTGATAGGGATAGGCCCAGTTCGGCCTGCGGTAGGTATCCATCGCGATGAATTGCTGATCGGCGTCCGAGAAGCCAACCAGCGTGAGATAGTGGGATGTCCAGCCGATGGTTTCCGGCTCTGGGTCGTAGCCGGTTTCGATCAGCACCGGATATCCGGCCAGGATGAATTCCTTGATCAGCTCGATGTTGCCGCCTTCCCGCACAATTGCCTGATAGCCGTACTGCTCCACAAAGGAGGCGATCTCGTCGGGCCGCACGTTTGGGTCTTCGGGGTTGGGCTTCAGGAAGCTGGCCGCTTCCTCCTCGGTGAAATCCACGCCCCAGTAGCTCATCAAAACCCGGATGGAGGCCGGGCCGCAGTTGTTATAGCCCTGCTGTTCCCAGTTGAAGCCGGTCAGGAGGTAGCTGGCCTGACTCAGGTCGGCCCGATTCTCTCTGTCCTCGGCTCGCGGATCAACGGCGTAGGAAAAGACGGGCGTCAGTGTCGGGGTCGGGGCGACGGCCAGAGGGGTGGGCTGAACATATCCGGCGGGTGCGCCGGAGCCGCCTTCGGCGGTGGATGGGGCCGGGGTAGGGGTGGCGGTCGGCGAAATAGTGCTCAGCAGGCTTGCGGCGGCGCTCTCGTCCACGATGGCGGGGGTCGGAATCTGTTCGGCAGGGTCTATCTCGAAGATTGCCTGCTGGATCGGGTCTGGTGCGTAGGCCATCACGTAACGATCCGGAACGACCAGCGAGATCAGGGGAAGCCATTTGCGGGCTGTGAGCGTGAGCAGCAGGAGAACGACTGCCACCCCGATCAGGGGCCGCAGTACTTTCCCCCGCCTGCCGCGCTGTGGGCCAGCGTAACCGATCCGGGGGAGCCGCTCCCGACGGCCAAGCCGTATTATGCCGCCGCTACGGCGGGTTCCCGTCTGGCGTATTTGTGGCAGTCCTGTGCGGCGTCTGAACAGTGCCATAAGAATACCAGCGTAATCTACCCCTACGTATTCCGCGGATGCCTTCTTCCCGTCTCCACTCTGTAACAGTTCCGCGCTTCCAGCGGATCGCGTTGAAGGAGTATAACGCGCGGCCCGACTCTCTGACAACACGCCTTTTTGCGGGCCGGGGCCTCCCCTGCGCGGACCTTCGTATTCATGTCGTCCGCCCGGATGGCTTGTCCCCCTGATTTGATCGGTATACACTAAGCGCTGAAGTAAGCCCTTACAGAGTAGCCCTGCAATAGTCTTTGAGTCGGGGGCCTGCTTCACGGAAACACGTGTTCCATGTTACCCGCTTCTGATCCAGGTCTGTATGAATATCTTCCGCACGATCGGGCGCTGGCTCCGGGGCTTGATTTCAAGCTGGTCTGTTCTGACGCGCTTGCTGGTCGGGATGCTGGTCGTCCAGCTTGCAATCCTGGCTTTCGCCGTCATCGTCACCAGCGTGGGATATCGCTGGGCAGGCCTTGAGCCGTCCAATCCTTCCGTTGAAACGCGGTCGCTCATGCTGGTGGAAGCCGTCTCGGTCGCCATCGCTTTCGGGGCGACGGCGAGCATGGCGATCATTCTGGCAACGACGCTGACCCGCCGGATCACCGACCTGACCCGCATCGTCGAGGAGCAGATCGCCACAGGCAAGCTGGATATCGCCCTTGAGACCATCGAGCAGGACGAGATCGGGCGTCTGATCGTCGCTCTGAACAAGCTGGGGCGGGCTTATCGCGCCTCCCTCGACGATCTGGCCCGGCGGGCCAACGAGATGGCGATGCTCAATCTGGTGGCCGAGACGATCAACAGCACCCTCGACCTTCAGCAGGTGTTCGATACCTCCCTGCGCGAGGCGTTGAAAACGGTCAACTGGGACATGGGCTCGATCTACATGTGGGATGAGCGCATTGATAGCCTCAACATGGTTAGCTACGTTGGGCTCTCGGAGGAGGTGGTGCGCCACACTTTCTCCTGCCAGCTTGGCGAGGGGATCGCAGGGGTAGCGGCCCGGTCTCGTAAGATGGTCATTGTGGACGATATGCGGGAGCACCCTGAATACGCCTCGTTCTACATTGATGGGATGCCGATCACGCAGATCAGCATTCCTCTTGTCACGGCTCCCGGTAAGCTGCTGGGTGTTCTGAATATCGGCAACTCAAACCGGCGGACGCTCCCCTCCGATGAACTGAACCTCCTGACAACGGTCGCCCACCAGATTACATTAGCCATAGACAAGGCCCAGCTTTACCATCAGGTCAGCCAGCACGCCGAGGAGCTGGAAGACCTCGTCGCCGCGCGAACCGCCCAGCTCGCCAAAGCTATTGATGAACTGTCTGTGGCGCTTCAGAAAGCTCAGGAAGCCGAGAAGCTGAAATCCCTCCTGCTGACGACCGTCTCCCATGAATTGCGGACTCCCCTCGCGACGATCAAAGGGAGCACCTCGCTCCTGATTGAGCATCATCAGCATATCTCGGGGGAGGCACTTATCCAGTACTTAAAGGATATCGAGGAGGAGACCGACAAGCTCACAGAGTTGATCAGCAGCCTGCTTGAGATGTCCCGCATTGAGGCCGGGGTGTTGCAGATTCAGCCCCAGCCTATTGATCTGGCCGACGTTTTGAGAAGCTCTGTCAACGCCGCCCAGCTTCGTCTGGGTGACCACATCGTTCACCTGACTACAGAGAACGAACTCCCCACCTGCTACGGCGACGCGCGGCGGATTCAGCAGATACTTGCTAATCTGCTGGATAACGCCGCCAAATACTCCCCGCCGGGTACCCCGATCCGCGTACATGCCGAGAGTCAGGGGCAGGAGTTGATCGTTTCCGTGACCGATCAGGGGCAGGGCATCCCCCCTGAACATGTGGAGCACATTTTCGACCGCTTCTATCAGGTCAGCAACAGCCGGGGGGATGCCGGGCGACATGGCATCGGCCTGGGTCTGGCGATCTGTCGCGGTCTGGTCGAGGCGCACGGGGGGCGAATCTGGGTTGAGAGTGAAGTCGGGCGAGGTTCCACTTTTTATTTCAGCCTGCCAGCTGCCGGGGCGCAAACTCTGCGTGAAGGAGAGGAAGATGAACAGAAAGACGATCCTCATCGTTGATGATGAGCCTAAAATCGTGCGTTTCGTCAAGGCCACGCTCGATCTGGCCGGTTATAACATGCTCACCGCCGGAACGGGCCGGATGGCGCTCACGCTCTTTGAGAGTGAAAAACCCGACCTGATCATCCTCGATCTCGGCCTGCCGGATATTGACGGTTTCGAGGTTCTGCGTCAGATACGCTCCTACTCCACCGTTCCGATCGTCATCCTGACTGCCCGTGACGACGAAAAAGACAAGGTGCACGGCCTTGAACTTGGCGCGGATGATTATCTTACCAAGCCCTTCGGCACACAGGAGTTGAAGGCCCGCATTCAGGCGGTGCTGCGCCGTGTGGAGTGGTCTCCCCAGCCGAGCGATCTGGCGGAGTTCACGCTGCACGATCTGCATGTGGACTTTCGCCGTCGCAAGGTGTTTGTGGCGGGCGAAGAGATTCACCTGACGCCGACTGAGTACGAACTCCTGCGCGTTCTGATCCAGCACGCCGGGCAGGTCCTGTTGCATGGCGATCTGCTCAGCAAGGTGTGGGGAGAGGAATACCGCAACGACCTGGCGATCCTGCGGGTAAACATCTCCCGCCTGCGGCAGAAGCTCGAAAGCGACCCGCGCCAGCCTCGCTACATTCTGACCGTCCCCGGCGTGGGGTATACCATGCCTGCTGAGTAGGCGTCGTGAGAAGGGCGGCTCGGCTGTCTCGCGTTCGCGTCGGAGAAGCAAAAGAAGCTCCGTGTCATCTGTGACCGGAGCGTTTTTCATGGCTCTGCTCGTCTGATCTTATCTGTTCCGACGGCGGCCAAAGCGGAATCGCCTCGGCCAGAAACCGGAGCCTGAGGTTTCCCGCGCGGCGCTCTGGTGGGGCGACTGGACGATGCGAACCGTCATGCGCAGTGCGCCCAGTTCGATAATGTCTCCGTCAGAAAGGGGGAACTCGCGCCCGCCTATCAGCCGCTGCCCGTTTACCCAGGTCCCGTTGGTGCTGTTCTGGTCAACCAGGTAAAGCATGTGCTCGCTGGGGCGAACGAGCGCGTGACGACGGGAAACGCCATAGCGCATCGCGCCGTACGGTGCGAAATCGAGATCGGGGCGGAAAGCGCTGTGCGGGTCAGCCCGCCCCAGAACGGTCACCCGCCAGATGTCCAGGCCGACTGTGCTGGGCTGAGGGCCGGTGATATGAAAGAGTACTCGCCAGGCTGGCCCGGAGCGTTCGGATGCGGCGTCATCGGGTGGCGGAGCCGGGGAGGGCGTCTCGACGGCCAACCCGGAAGGGGACGCAAAAGATTCGTCCGTGTATGGCTCCTCGTCCAGCGGCTCCCGGGGTTGGTTGAGCGGTTTCGTAACCAATGTGACCTCTCAGAGTGGGCCGTGTGTTCGGAGTGTATGCTCCCTCTGGGAACGTCGTAACACAAACCGGTTCCTTACCATGCTATATTTGTACACCTAAACGGCAGGGGAATCAAGAGAAATGAGTGTTTGTAATACTCCTTTTACTTTCGCCTGTCCGGGGGGATGCTTTGAGGGGTGAGGGGGCCTTTTGTGGTGGCTGTGGCGGCGGCCTGCTACAATCGCCCTGTTCCCGGAGCCCTGCCGGAGGCTCTGGAGCGGAGAAAACGCAGTCGGGGAGCTTTTATGAAAGACCTTCGCAACAAGCTGATCATCGGCGCTCTGTTCGGGGCGGTCGTTGTCGTGGGGTTGCTGCTTTACACGGATTTGAGAGATGTGGGCGGCTACATACGTCGCTTTCCGCTGCCTCTTCTGTCCGTCGTTCTGGCCCTTACGCTCTTCAACTATGCCCTGCGGTGGGTCAAATGGCACTACTATCTGACGCTCATCGGCGTTGAGAACATCTCACCGCTGGATAGCGCCGCTCTTTTTGTCTCCGGCTTTGTGCTGGCCCTTTCTCCCGGCAAGGTGGCGGAACTGTTGAAGGCGGCGGTCCTCAGGGGGATGACGGGGACGCCGATTGCCCGCAGTGCTCCGGTCATCCCCGCCGAGCGGATCACGGATGGTCTGGCGATGCTCGTACTGGGCGCGATCGGCTTCGGGGGGATGCTTGCTACCTCGGCTGAGCACAGCGACCTGTTGCTGGGCTATCTTCCCGCCTACTTCGTCGTCCTGGGCCTGCTGATGGCCGGTATCGTTGTGATCCAGATTCGCCCTCTGTTCCTGTGGCTGCTGGGCCTGTTTGAGCGTCTTCCTCTGGTGGGACGCATCAGCCACACGCTCCACGAGCTATACGAGAGCAGCTACGAGCTGTTCCGCCCCCGCCCTCTCCTGCTGGCGGTGGCGCTGGGGGTGATTAGCTGGTCGGGCGAGTGCGTGGGCTTCTTCCTCATCCTGCGCGGGATGGGGCTGGAGCCGTCCTGGCTTCTGCTCTGGCAGGCAACCTTCATGCTGGCGGCGGCCACCATTATCGGGGCGGTGAGCGGCCTGCCGGGTGGTCTGGGGGCCGCTGAGTTCTCGATTGCCGGTATGGTGCAGCTTCTTGTGCTGGGGTACGAGGACCCCGGCTTTGCGGGGACGGCGACCATTCTGGTGCGTCTTTTTACGCTGTGGTTCGGGGTGGTGCTGGGGCTGTTGACGGCCTTTGTCTTTCGCCGCCGCCTCTTCCCGGATCACATGGATCAGCTCTGGCAGGCCACTCAGGCGGAGGCCGATCCCGTCGATTCGTAAGCCCCTCTGTCCGTTGGTCTCCGGCTTTATCGTCTTCTCCGCAGGTGGTGTATACTCGGTAGGTAATGATCCTGCGTTTCCTGTCATCAGGTGCAAAGCAACATGAGCATACCTCTGTGGACTGTCGAACTGCACTCCCATACGATCTATTCAAAAGATAGCCTGATCTCTCTGGATCGCCTGCAGGATATCTGTCGGGTTTGCGGCATTGACAGGCTGGCTATCACCGATCACAACACGGCGGCGGCAGCGTTGCAGATGGCCCGCATGTATCCCATGTGGGTGATCCCCGGTATCGAGGTCATGACCACGCAGGGCGAATTGCTGGCCTGGTACATCAAG
>DRKO01000300.1 GCA_011051745.1 Chloroflexota bacterium
CCTGCGCCATGATCTCACGCGCTCCGGTATCCACGAAGCCGACCTGACGGGCCAGTTCCAGCGAGACATCGTTGCCGTCGGTGACGTTATAGAGCGGGGTAATGCCCTGCTTGAGCAGTTCCTCCACCAGCGCGTTGACGACCGCCCGTCCCCGTCCCCGGCCCCGCTCCTCCGGCTCCACGTGGACGTAGACCTCGGCGAAGATGGGCGAACACCAGTTGACCCCCGCCACTGCCAGCGTGCGCTTGCCGGAGCGAATCTCCGCTCGCGGGTTTCCGGCTGTGTCCTCCCCCCGGACGACCAGCGCGTTGATCTCCGGGCGGAAGCGGGCCGGATCGAGGCGCAGGATCAGGTTCAGGGAGGCCTGGCTCAGCGTCAGGTATGGCTCCAGCCGCTCGGCCAGACCTGCCGGGACGACGATCAGATAGGGCCATCCCGCCGTCAGCCCCTCTTCGATCAACCCGGGCAGAGCCTGATTGCCGCGCACCCGCAGCGTCACGAGCGGGCGGAAAAGGTCAATGCCGGTCTGGCAGCGAACCAGAAACCCGTCCACCGCGCCGCCGGAGCCATGATGCAGGAAAAGCATGGTGCGCTTCGGGTCATGGTAGAGCGTGTAATAGCTCGCCAGTCCGTCCGCCGCGTCGAACTCGTTGAGCAGGTCGCGGGCGCTGTTGCGCAGCGTTTCCAGGGTCGCCGGAGTGGAAGAAATGGTCATCATGGCCTGTTGCTCTGTCGAACCGGTGGCTGGTTGGTCGGTGTGGCACAGTATACCAGCGTGCCGCAGAGAGGCCAAGAACCCCCGCCGCAGACGGGGAGCGGTTAGCCGTCCGCCAATTGCAGCCCCGCCGCCCCTGATGTAACATCAATCTGTGAGCGATGACGTGCAGCCTCTCGAAACAGACTCCATCCGATCACATGTCGGGCATGTGCCGGTGCTGCTCTCCGCCGTCCTGGAGGGGCTTCGGCCCCGCTCCGGCATGTCCTTTATTGACGCTACACTGGGTGCGGGCGGCCATGCCGTCGCCCTGCTCGAAGCCTCCGCGCCGGATGGCCGCCTGCTCGGTTTTGACCGCGACGCGGCGGCGCTGGAGGTTGCCCGGCGGCGGCTGGCCCGCTTCGGGGATCGGGTGCGGGTTGTCCATGCCTCCTACGCGCAGATCGGGCGGCTGGCTCCGGCGCATGGCTTTGAGGCAGTGGATGGCATCCTGTTCGATCTGGGTCTCTCGTCCCTGCAACTGGACGATCCCGCTCGCGGCTTCTCGTTTCGGTTCGATGCCCCCCTCGATATGCGCTTTGACCCCCGGCATGGTATAACTGCTGCGGAGCTGGTTAATGAGTTGCCGGAGGAGCGGCTGGCCGCTCTGCTGCGGGAGTATGGCGAGGAGCGGCACGCCCGCCGGATCGCGCGGGCCATCGTCGCCGCCCGTCCCGTCCGAACGACCGGCAGGCTGGCCGAGGTGGTCGCCCGCGCCGTGCCGCGTGCCCGTCATGAGCGCATCCATCCCGCCACGCGCACCTTTCAGGCGTTGCGCATCGCCGTTAACGAGGAACTGGAGGCGCTGGAACGTGCCCTCCCGCAGGCGGTGGAACTGCTCAGGCCCGGCGGACGGCTGGCCGTGATCAGCTTCCACTCGCTGGAGGATCGAATCGTTAAGCGATTCATGCGCCGTGAGGCGCAGGATTGCCTCTGTCCGCCGGAGCAATTGGTCTGTACCTGTGAGCATGTGGCCCGGCTGCGAGTCATCACCCGTAAGCCCATCATGGCAACGGAAGAGGAAATCGCGGCCAACCCTCGCGCCCGCAGCGCCCGGTTGCGCCTCGCGGAGCGGGTGTAAGAGTGGGAGAGCTGATAGCTGGCAGCTAATGGCTGACACTTGGTGAACCGAGCGAAATATGGCTGACCATACCCCTGAAGACTGGTTCCGGCGAACGCTCCGGCAGGCCCCCTGGCGCACTCAGACCCAGACGACCTCGCTGGTGCTGGCCGTTGTCGTGATCGTGCTGGTGATCGGGGCGCTCTATCTGGCGCAGGCCAGCCGCACGGCAGCCATCGGACGCCGGTTACAGGAACTGGAGGCCCGGCGCCAGACGCTCGAACAGCAGAACGCCCAGCTACGGGCCGAGATCGCCGCGTTGCGCTCCGTGCCCCGCCTGATCGCCGAGGCGGAGCGGATGGGTTTCCACGTTGCCAGCCAGCAGGACGTGGAATACCTGCTCATCACGGAGGCCCCGCCCCCTGTGGAACTGACGCCCGCGTCCCCGCCGGAGATTTCCGGGACTGTGCCCGCCTATGATGAGACGCTCGAAAGCTGGCTTTCGGTGCAACTGAAGGCGTTCCGCGAACAGTTCAGCGACCTTCTCCAGCGCACCTTTGGAGCCGGACAGGAGCCGCCGCCCGATGCATGAGACACTCTCCCGGCGTCTGAGCTTTGTCAGCGCGATCCTGCTTATTCTGGTCTCCCTGATCGTCTACCGGCTGGTGTCGCTCCAGTTCGGGGTGGACACCGCTTATTTTGCGCTGATCGCGCAGAGCGAGTACCGCTATCAGGTCCTGATCCGGCCCCCGCGCGGCGAGATTTACGACCGCAACGAGGTGTTGCTGGCGACCAACACCGTCGAGTATGAGATCGGCATGTCGCCTGTCCTGATCTACGACCGCGAGGGAACCGCCGGGGCACTGGCTGAGGTGATGGGCCTTCCGTATGACGAGCTACTGGAGGACATGTCCAGCCCGCAGCCCTATGTCCTGCTCGTCCGACCGGCTCCGGCGGCGATGGGGCAGGCGGTGATGGAACTCAACCTTGACGGCATCAGCGTGACGCCGATCTCTCGCCGCTTTTACCCGCACGGGGCGATGGCCTCGCACGTGCTGGGGTTTGTCGGGTACGACGACGAAGGCTACTATGGCATCGAGGGGTTTTATAACGAGATTCTCAAGGGTGAGGTCACGGTGGGTGACCAGAGCCGCATCCCCTTTGAGGCCACCGGCAGCGAGAGCTGGCGCTCCGGCTCCGACCTGCGCCTGACCATCGTCAGCGAGATACAGTATCTGGCCGAGGACACGCTGGCCCGCGCGCTGGAGGAGACGGGCGCGCAGAGCGGCACGATTCTGGTGCTCGACCCGCGCACGGGCGAGATACTGGCGATGGCGAACCGGCCCGCCTTTGACCCCAACCGCTTCTATTCTCAGGATACTGCCCTGTTCACCAACCCCGCCATCAGCGATCCGTACGAGCCGGGCAGCACGTTGAAAGTGCTGACGATGGCGATCGCGCTGGAGACCGGCGTTGTGGAGCCGGATAGCACCTACGAGGACACCGGCGTGATCGAGATAGGCGGCATCGAAGTCTATAACTGGGATCGTCAGGCGCACGGCGTCACGACGATGACCGACCTGCTGGGGAAGTCGCTCAACGTGGGCGCGGCGACGCTCGCCCTGCGCATCGGGCCAAGGCGTTTTTACGCCGGTCTGGAGGATTTCGGGCTGGGGGAGCCGCTCGGCATAGACCTTCAGGGCGAGGTTGGCGGGACGCTGCGCCAGCCCGGCGATGCCGACTGGCACGAGTCCGATCTGGCGACCAACTCCTTCGGGCAGGGGTTGACGGTGACGCCTCTCCAGCTGGCCGTCGCCGTCGGCGCGATCGCCAACGAAGGCCTGATCGTCCAGCCGCACATGGTCAGCCAGCGGATCGCCCCCGATGGCACGGTGACGGATTTTGAGCCGACCGTGCTGGGCCGCGCCGTCTCTCAGGAGACGGCCCGCCAGCTCAGCCGGATGCTGGCGAACGCGCTGGAGCGGGAAGCTTCGGCGGCGCTGGTTCCGGGCTACACCATCGCCGGGAAGACCGGCACGGCGGAGATTCCCATCCCCGGCGGATACGATCCGGATCGGACGATTGCCTCATTTGTGGGCTTTGGGCCGGTCAGCGATCCGCGCTTCGTGGTGCTGATCAGGCTCGACCAGCCGACCAGTTCACGCTGGGGGTCGGAGACGGCGGCCCCGGTGTTCAGCTATTTTGTCTCCCGGCTGGTTGTCCTGATGGAGATTCCGCCCGACGATCCGGCGGCGCTGGCCTCAACTCCCTGAGTTTGCGCCCTCACCACGCCTGCGCCTGAGCCTCCTCCTCCAGACGGGGCTGGCCGAAGTCGTGGATCGTGATCGGGATGATCTCATAGGTAAGGCCGACCTCGCCGTCCTCTTGGATGAGGAACGTCAGGCGGGCGATGTGCCCCTGACGGGTTCCGGATGACCACATCTGATCGAACACGAAGTTCCCCAGCGAGTAGAAGATCACCCCGCCGTTGTATTCCTCGATCTCCTGCACCTGATGCGGGTGTGCTCCGGCCACAACGTCCATGCCCGCGTCAATCAGCGCCCGCCCCACCACTTCCTGCCGCCAGTTGTGGTAGGCCACGTACTCATATCCCCAGTGCATGATGCCGATCAGCACGTCCACCTGCCCGGCCATCTCCCCGGTGGCGGCCAGCGCCGCCTCCACGTCCAGCAGGCGGTCCACGTCCATAAAGCCCATCACGCCGATCCGCACCCCCCTGATCTCGACTACCATCACGGTCTGGTCGTAAAAGGCGGCGATTCCGGCCTCTTCCAGCAGGGCGACCGTCTGCTCGAACCCCTCATCGCCCCGGTCGTGGCTGTGGTTGTTCGCCAGGCTCAGCCCATCGAAACCGGCCCACGCCAGCCCCTCAACGGCGCGTGGATCGGCGCAGAACAGCGTGCTGACCTCGTTCGGCGGGCAGTCCTCGGCGATCGGGGATTCCAGATTGCCGAGCGTCAGGTCGGCGGCCCGCAGCGCCTCTCCCGTTCCGCGGAACGGCCAGGTGAAATCTTCGCGCTCCAGACTGCCGATGTTGACCATCCGGCCCAGCATCACGTCCCCCACGATGATGACGGTCAGCTCGACGGGGCGGGCCGGAACGGGGGTCGCGGCGGGCGTAGCGGGGGCCGAGGTAGGGGTGCGGGGGAGCAGGGTCGGGAGGGGAACGGGGGCGAGATCGGCAGAGGAAGGCGCAGCAGATGGGGCTGCATGGCAGGCCAGAAGCGCCACGAGGGCCATACCCGGCCCGATCAGGCGCGGCCACAGGGGTCGCTTCATTGTGAGTCTGTCCTGTCTGCTACCGGTACGTTGTTCCCCCCGCTGGTCAGTATAGCAGATTTGCCGTTTCCGGCAATCGGGGGTAGAGGGCGGAGCAGATGGTTAGGCGGATTTGCCATTACAGGGAAGCCTGTGTACACTTTTGTAGACCATTTGTGCCATTCTCCCGGGGGGAAGTATGCCTGTTCCACCTGACTTTGCTCATCATTTTGAGACATACTGCGCTCAGGCGCAGGAAGCCCGCGCCGCGAATCAACACCATGACCAGCGACGGGAGCTATTCCTCTCTTTTGTTACACAGGCCTTCAAAATCGATCCGACGGACATCAAGCGCGAGGAATTCATCTCCCTCATCCAGCGACATGGCTGGATAGATGCGCTCTTTCGTGATCTGGTGTTTGAATTCAA
>DRKO01000301.1 GCA_011051745.1 Chloroflexota bacterium
CCGAGGCCGCCGTGATCAGCCGCAGGTAGAGCCGACGGCCTGCCGTCAGGCGTTCTGGATAGCGGAGAAAGCTCAGGTCAAAGATCGTCACCACCGAGGGGCCGGGCCATAACAGCGGCACGGCGAAGGCCATCCCGTGCACCAGATCGGGGCGCAGACGGGCCAGCACCGGCAGAGAGAGAGCCTGCTCCCACAGGATGCGCACCGGCGGAGAATGAGTCGGCAGGGCAGAGCGCCGGACTGCCCAGCCCACCCGCTCCGGCAACCGCCCGCTGCCGACAAGAACCGTGTATCTCAAATCGGGGTCGGCCTGCGGCAGGTGGGCCAGCGTGTTGAACAGGTAGCCGTGAATTCCGGCGCTGCGGTAGGAGGCCTCGCCGGAGAGCAGGTGAGCGTTCAGCGCGATGTGCGCGGGGGTACTCATGGGACAATTATAACCGGCCCGGCCCGTCCTGCCCTTGCAAACATTCGTTCTGATCGCCATACTTGGGAGCATGAGCCTTTCAACCGTTCTCGACCAGCTACGCATGGATCAGCGCTTCACGGCGCAGGTCACCGCCTGGGAGCGTCTGCCCGCCCGCCCGGCGCGATACGCGGAGTTCCCGGCCGCGCTGGATGGCCGTCTGGTGGAGATGGTTCGCCGTCTGGGGCTCTCGCCTCTGTACACTCATCAGGCGCAGGCCATCGAGGCCGCGCTGGCCGGGCAGAACGTCGCAATCGTGACGGGCACGGCGTCGGGGAAGTCGCTGGCCTATCACCTGCCCGCCCTCCAGTTCCGGCTGCAGGACCCCGCCGCCAGCGTCCTTTACCTGTTCCCCACCAGAGCACTGGCGCAGGATCAGGCGGCGGCGCTGGCGCGGCTGGTGGACGCGCTGGAGCCGGAGCAGGCGATCCCCTTCCATATCTACGACGGTGACACCCCGACCAGCCGCCGCACCCGAATCCGACGGGAAGGCGGCCTGATCCTCTCGAACCCCGATATGCTGCACGTTGGCATCCTGCCCTATCACTCGCGCTGGGCGGGCTTCTTCCAGAATTTGCGGCTGGTCGTGCTGGACGAACTGCACACCTACCGGGGCGTTTTCGGGAGCCACATGGCGAACGTGATCCGGCGGTTGAAGCGCGTCTGCCGCTTCTACGGCAGCGCCCCGCGTTTCATCTGCACCAGCGCGACAATCGCCAATCCGGCGGAGCACGCCGAACGGCTGCTCGAAGCGCCCGTCGTGCTGGTGGATGAGGACGGCGCTCCGCGCGGCGAGAAGCACCTGATCCTCTACAACCCGCCTCTGGTGGACGAGAAGCTCGGAATCCGGCGCAGCTACGCGCTGGCGGCGAGCGACATCGCCACCCGCCTGCTGGAGGCCGGAGTACAGACCATCGTTTTTGCACGCTCCCGCCTGATGACCGAAGTCCTGCTCGGCTACCTGCGGGACGAGGTGAAGCCCGCCGGACTGGGGCCGGAAAGCGTGCGCGGCTACCGGGGGGGATACCTGCCGCTGGAGCGACGGGACATCGAGCGCGGCCTGCGAGAGGGGACGGTGCAGGGCGTTGTCGCCACCAACGCGCTGGAGCTGGGGGTGGACATCGGGGCACTGGGCGCGGCGGTGCTGGCCGGATATCCGGGCACAATCGCCAGCACATGGCAGCAGTTCGGGCGGGCCGGACGGCGGGCCGAGGTCTCGCTCGGCGTGCTGGTGGCCTCCGGCGCACCGCTCGATCAGTACATCATCACCCACCCGCATTACGTGTTCGAGCGCCCGCCGGAACACGCGCTCATCAACCCCGATAACCTCGTCATTCTGGCCGATCACCTGCGCTGCGCGGTCTACGAGCTGCCCTTCGAGCCGGAGGAGCCGTTCGGGATGTTCGAGGATGTCGGGGCGGTGCTCGCCCTGCTGGCCGAGACGGGCGACCTGCACCGCAGCAACGGCACGTATCACTGGGTTTCCAGCGCCTATCCGGCGGCCGAGGTCAACCTGCGGACGGGCAGTCAGGACACCGTGATCGTGCAGGATGTCTCAGGGGACGGCCCAGAGGTGATCGGCGAGGTGGACCGCCCCAGCGCACCGTTGATCGTCTATGAGGGCGCGGTGTACCTGCACGAGGGGCAATCGTACCTGATCGAAGAGCTCGACTGGGAGCGGGGGATCGCGCAGGCCCGACCGGCCAGCGTGGACTATTACACCAGCGCCAGTTCGTCGGTCAGCGTGCAGATCGAGGAAGAGTACGAGACCGCGCAGGCGGGCGACTGCTTCAAAGCGCACGGCTGGGTGCTGGTGACCCATCAGGCGACCGGCTACCGGCTGATCAGGCGCTACACGCACGAGACGCTGGGCTACGGTGAAATCACTCTGCCGCCCCAGCAGTTCGAGACGACCGCTTACTGGATCACACTGACGGACGATCTGAGCGGGAAACTGGTGGCCGCCGATGTCCTGCTGCGCCCGAACGACTACGGCCCCAACTGGCGCGAGCAGCGCAACAGGGCCCGCGCCCGCGATGGCTATCGCTGTACGCGCTGCGGAGCGCCGGAGCCTCCCGACCGCCAGCACGATGTGCACCACCTGCGCCCCTTCCGCGAGTTCGGGTATGTCCCCGGCCAGAACGAGGCCTATCTCGAGGCCAACGCGCTGGAAAACCTGATCACGCTCTGCCGTCGCTGCCACCGGGCGGTCGAGGCGGCGCAGGGAACACGCAGCGCGTTAAGCGGCCTGAGCAACGTCCTGCACAACCTGGCGACCCTGTTCCTGATGTGCTCGCCTAACGACATCGGCGTGGTGGCCGAGCAACGCTCTTCCTACACCGGGTTGCCAACGGTGATGATCTACGACCACGCGCCGGGCGGACTGGGGTTCTCGGCCCGCCTGTACGACCTGCACGGGGAACTGTTGAGGGGGGCGTTTGATCTGGTGCGCGGCTGCGGGTGCGCGGAGGGCTGCCCGGCCTGCGTGGGGCCGGTGGGCGAGATCGGAGCGGAGACAAAACCCCTGACGCTGACTCTGCTCCGGGCGATGCTCGGCCTGTGGGAAGAGGACGGCGACGGTGTACAAACTTCCCAAACCGGTTTATGATGAAAAAGAGAGCGGTTGTGAGGTGACACAGGATAATGGAATGGTAAAGGAACTGTCTGGCTCGAAACTGAAACGGATGTGGAAGATACCGGCGGGCGTGCTGCTCCTGCTGATCGGGCTGGTCGCCGGGGGGCGTGCGCTGGCTCAGGAGGAGGGAAGGCCGGAGGTCGTCGTGCTGGAGGCTTCCGGGCCGGTTGTGCCGCCCCTCAGCAACTACATTGAGCGGGGGCTTCAAAAGGCGGACGAGCGTAACGCCGAGGTCGTGATTCTGGTTCTGGATACGCCGGGCGGGAACGTAAACGTCACGCTGGAGATCATTCAGGCGATCCGCACCAGCGATATACCGGTTGTGGTTTATGTGGGGCCGCGCGGGGCCAGAGCCGCCTCAGCCGGACTGTTGATCACGTTGGCAGGCCACGCCGCCGCAATGGCCCCTGATACGGCAATCGGGGCCAGCAGCCCGGTGGGGCCACAGGGGCAGGATTTAGACCAGACGGCGCAGGAGAAGGCGGAGGAATATCTCAGCGCAGAGGCCCGCAGTCTGGCCGAGCGGCGAGGGGAGGAGGCCGTCGCGGTCGCCAACGCCGCCGTGCAGGAGGCGCGGGCCGTCAGCGCACGCGAGGCGCTCGATGCGGGACTGGTTGACTTCATCGCCGAGGATGTGAACGATCTGCTCGATCAACTCGACGGGACGGAGGTCGAAGTCGGCGGCAGACCCCGCACGCTGCACACCCGTAACGCCATCCTGATCCCCATCCCCATGAGCGAGGTCGAGCGTGCCCTGCTCATCCTGACCGATCCCAACATCGTTTTCCTGCTGCTGAGCATCGGGATCACGGCCATCATCGTCGAGATCAGGTCGCCGGGCGGCTGGGTGGCGGGCACGGTCGGGACGATCTGTCTGGGGCTGGCGCTGTACGGGCTGGGCGTCCTGCCGGTCAACTGGCTGGGGCTGGTATTCATCGTGCTGGCGTTTGTGCTGTTCATTCTGGAGATCAAAGCGCCCACACACGGGGCGCTGGCCGCCGCCGCCATCATCAGCATGATTGCGGGGGCGATCATCCTGTTCAGCCAGCCGGAGCTGGCCCCCTTCGGACATCTGTCCATCCCGCTCGTGGTGGGCCAGTCGCTCGCAATCGGCGCGATCTTCGTGTTTCTGCTGACGATGGCGATCCGCGCCCAGTCCCTTCCCCCGACGACCGGTTATGAGGGCCTGATAGGGCAAAGGGGACGGGTCACACGTGATCTGGACCCCAGGGGGATGGTGCTGGTCCGGGGCGAGTACTGGCAGGCCGAGTCGCTCAGCGGGGAGCCCGTTCCGGCGGGGAGCGAGGTCGAAGTGGTGCGGGCGGAGAGGATGCGCCTGTGGGTGCGCCCGGTGGCGGGAACGCTCTCCCCGGAAGACAGGGCGCGGTAAAGGCCGTCGGTGCGTGGCCTGTGCTCTTTCCTGCGACGTGCCAGAGCTGGCTTCTGCCACCGGCGAGGCGATGAGGCAGGGGGAGCGATCCGCCCGAAGCCGGACACCCCGGAGCCTTCCTCCGGTTTGACACGGAGGGCAAAAGTTCCTATCATAAGTCGTGCTTTGATACACCGGTGAAGGACGCAGTTGGGAACAGGGCAAAGTGAGATCACACGTGGAACACGGCTGTTCCGGCCCCACCCGCACGACGCCCGGAGGTCACGGGGAGAGGGGGCAGAAACCGCAACTGCGCAAGTCCTGACACGAACCCCTGCAATCATGAGGAGACATGTGCCATGCAACCAGGCGCTAGCTTCCGGCTGATCGTCCGACGCGGGCCTCAACCGAATCAGCAATACGAACTGACGCGCGACACAGTCACGCTGGGACGAGACATCACCAACGATATCGTCATCAACGATCCGGAGGTTTCCCGCCATCACGCCCGGCTGCTCCGAATGGCCTCCGGCGGATACAGCATCGAAGACCTGAGAAGCACCAACGGGACATTCGTCAACCGGCAACGGATCACAGGTCCTCATCAGCTTTCCAACGGCGACCTGATCGGGCTGGGGGAAACGGTCACGCTGGCCTATGAAGCTGTCGGAGTGGGTGAAGCGGCGGCCACGATGGTCGGCGGGGGCGGAGCTCCTTACGCTCAGCGGCCACCGGGCGGCGTGCCCGCTCAACCGATCTCCGCGCCGATTGCCGATGAGGGAGATTACCGGCCCGACCGGAACCGATGGATCGTGATCGGGTGCGCGTCGCTGACGGTGCTGTTCTGCTTCGCCCTGCTGGCCGGTGTCATCATTATTGACTACTTCAACCTGTACTGCGATCTCCCGCTCAGCAATCAGATATTCAACTGCCTTCCCTGAGCGTTTTCGCCTGAAAACAGGTGGCTACCCCGAACGCAGGGGTAGCCACTTCTCTTTTCTGATTGTACGTCCGCCGGGGAAGGGGGCTTAACTCCCCGCAAACGAGGCTGCGAACAACGCCAGACAGGAGCAGACGCAGCACAGGACGAGCAAGCCCGTTGTGACCAGAACGGCGATCTGCCACCTGGAATCGTTGATCCCGATGCTGGAGAGCAAACCTCCGAGCGGCACGTTCGAGCCGGTCTCCCCCGTTGCCGCAGGGGCAGGCTCAGGCGGGCGGGCCGTGGAAGGCCGCGCGGCGGCAGAGGGGGCCTTTGCCTGAGCGGGCGGTTTCGCCGCAGACGGCGCGGGTCGAGCGGCGGGGACGGCCTTCGGGACTCCGGCCGTGATCCAGCCTTCGCCCTCCGCCTTCTTTTTCTCCTCCGGCTTCCCGGCGGCCTTCTCTTCTTCCCTCTCTGCGGATGGCTCTTCAGCAGAGAGGGACGACTCTATAATGGTCGCGGCCTGATTAAGGGGCTCTTCTTCCGGCTTTTCCGGCTGGCTCTCGCCACTCTCCTGAGCGTCCAGATCGTTTTTCTCGTCGTCTGCAAACATGAATCTTTCTCCCTCTCCAAGGCGAATTCAAAGAGTTCACTCGCCAAACTATACGCTCGATGGGGCATCCTGACAAGGGCACAGCGCCAGAATTCAGGGCTTTATCGTTCTCCCGGAAGACCTGCCGTCCGTGTGACCGATTGGATGGGGAATGAGAAAGCAGGGGCAGGGTTGCATACGCCCTGCCCCTGCCGGCGGCAAGGGGATCAGAAGCGGACGTTACACCCTGACCGGTTCTTTGAGCAGCGTCAGCAGCAATTTGACGGCGTTCTGCACGTCGTTGAGGTCCACCGTCTCGCTGGTGGTGTGGACGTAGCGGCAGGGGATGCTCAGGCAGCCCGCGCGGACACCGGCCCGCACCAGTTGCATCGCGGCGGCGTCGGTCGTGCCCCGCACCAGCACCTCGCGCTGGCAGGGGATTCGGGCCTTACGGGCCGCCTTCTCCATCAGGGCGACGACCTCCGGCGCGGCCAGCATCCCGCTATCCTTGATCTTGATCGCCGGACCGGCGCCGAGCTTCACGTCCATCTTGACGCCCTTGGGCGTGTCGCCGGTGCGGGTAACATCAATCGCGATCCCGATGTCCGGATCAACGGCGTGGGCGGCGGTGCGTGCCCCGCGCAGGCCAACCTCCTCCTGCACGCTGAAGACGAAGGCCACATCGTTGGGTGACCCGGATAGCTGACGCATCACCTCGATCTGCACCGCGCACCCGATGCGGTCATCCATGCTCTTGGCGGTCAGGCGGTCGCCGCGCACCACGAGATCGCGCACCATCCCCGCCGCATCGCCGACCCGGATACGGGGCTTCCGGTTCTTCCCGTCGCTTACGTCAATGTATAGCTCGCTGAGAGCGGGCTTGCGATTCATGTCGCCTTCCACCCCGATGGCGCCGACCGTCCCATCGGCGAAGCGGACGCGGTTCCCGATCAACGTTGAGGCGTACACGCCCCCGATGCCGGTAAAGCGCAGAAAGCCGTCCTCGTCCACATGGGTGACCATCACGCCGATCTCGTCCATGTGGGCCGAGAGCATGACCTTCTTCGCCCCTTCTCTGCCGCTGCGCTTCCAGGCGATCACGTTGCCCAGCGCGTCCACGGTGACCTCGTCGGCCAGGCCGTCAATTTCTTCAAGGATCAGGGCCCGTATCTGATCTTCGTGCCCGCTTGGGCCGTAGGCTTCTACCAGTTTACGTATCGTTTCGATCACGGTATCTGCTCCGCTCTGATAAGTTCGTGTTTCCGGTGAGCCTCTCAGCGGCGCAGTGTGCGCCGATCCAGCCGCGCCAGCGCCTCCCGCATCAGCCGGATGGTGTTCCGGTAATCGCGCTTGTTCAGCAGGGCCGCCGGACTGTGAATGTAGCGGCACGGCACGGAGAGCGCCGCGACCGGCACACCCGCCCCGGAAAGGTTGATCGATCCGCCGTCTGTGCCGCCGATGCCGGGCTGCTTGAACTGATACGGGATGCCCAGCTCCTCCGCCGTGTCCATCAGGAGACGGTTCAGGCGGCTGTCGTAGATCACGCTGCGATCCATCACGCTCAGCGCGGGGCCTTTGCCCAGCTCGGTCGTGGGGGAAACGTCGTCCTCTTTGGGCAGGTCGTCGGCGATGGTCCCCTCAAGGACAAAAGCGACATCCGGCTGAACACGGTTGGCGGCGACCTTCGCGCCGCGCAACCCGACTTCCTCCTGTACGGCGAAGACGCCCACCAGATCGAACGGGTAACGCTCGCCCTGCAGAATATGCACCAGCACCGCGCATCCGGCCCGGTCGTCAAACGCCTTGCCACGCGCCACCGCCCCCAGGTCCATGAAGCGCGTGTCAAACCCGATGCGCGTTCCGAGCGGGGCCTTCTTACGGGCGGCGTCTTTGCTCTTTGCGCCGATGTCCACCTGAAGCGAGTCGATCTTCACCACGCTCTCGCGTTCGCTCTCCGAGAGCAGGTGAACGGGCTTCGCGCCGATTACGCCGGGGAGTTTCTCCGGCCCGACGAGCACCCGCTTGCCGGGCAGGATACGGTCATCCAGCCCGCCGACGGCAGCGACTTTGAGCATCCCGTCGCCGGTGTAGCCGGTGACCATCAACCCGACCTCGTCCATGTGGGCGTCGAGCATCACCGTCAGCCGGTTGCGGCTGCGGCTGGTTCCCTTTTTGAAGGCCAGCACGTTCCCCATCGTGTCGCTCTGGATGTCGTCCACGTGCGGGCCGATCAGGTCAAGGATCAGGCGGCGCACCTCGCCTTCCGCGCCGCTGACCCCCATCGCTTCGGAGAGTTGCCTCAGAATTCTCACCGTTTGCTCTCCCCTTCGTCAAGCGAGAGTTTGCTCAGCGTCCCGTCGTCCAGCCCGGAGATGAAGCCCGCGATCAGCCGCGCCACCCGCCGGATGTCCTTCAGGGAGACGATCTCCACCGGCGTGTGCATGTTGCGGATCGGGATGCCGAAAATGGCCGTCGGGACGCCGTCCCGGCTGACCTGAATGGCCCACGCCTCCGTGCCGCTGTGGCGCGGCATCGGTTCTGGATGGACTTTGATCTCCAGCCGCTCGGCTGTTTTGCGCAGCATGTCAAACAGCTTCGGATGGGCGTTCGGGCCGATGACGAGGGAAGGCCCCTCGCCCAGCTTGAAGCCCTTCTCCTCGTTAACGCCCGTGCCGACCGCCCATGTGGTATCCACCACAATCGCAATATCGGGCTGCGTGCGCCAAGCGATCGTCTCCCCGCCGCCCAGCGTGACCTCCTCCTGCACGGTCGCCGCGACGAGCACATCCCAGCGATGGCTGATCCCCTGAAGCTCCTCCAGCAGCGCGGTCAGCGCGGCGACCGAGGCGCGGTTGTCCATCGCCTTCCCGCTCAGCAGGCCGTTCCCAAGCGATACGGCGGGCTGATCGAACGTGACCGGTGCGCCGATCGGGACCAGCTTCTCCAGCCGCCGGGCGCTCAGGCCGGTATCCACGACCAGATCGTCCATCTTCGGATATTTCTTGCGCTCGCTGGCGGGCAGGACGTGGGGCGGGCGGCTTCCGATCAGGCCGGGGAGCGGCTTCTCGCCGTGCACGATCACCGGCTGGCTGAGCAGAACGCGCCGGTCGATCCCGCCCACTTTTGTGACGCGCAGGAACGACCCCTCAATCTGCGTCACCATCAGGCCGATCTCGTCCATGTGGGCGGTGACGAGGATTCGACGGCGCGGCTCGCTGTCAGTGCCGGTGCGGGTGGCAAGCAGATTGCCCAGCGCGTCGGTCGTCAGTTCATCGGCCAGCTCCTCCCACGCGCCCCGCACGATCTCGCGGATCGGCCCTTCGTAACCGGAAAGGCCGGGCGCTTCGGATAGCTGGCCCAGATGTTTTTCAAGGTCCATCAGGTGCTTTCCTCTTCCACGGGTGACCGCCGAGTACGGCCTAGGGGGTTGTCGTTATCGCCGGCTCCGTCGTGTCGGTGGCCGTCGGCTCGGTGGTGTTCGTGGCCGTCGGTTCGGTGGTGTCGGTGGCCGTCGGCTCGGTGGTGTCGGTGGCCGTCGGTTCAGTCGTGCTGGTGGCCGTCGGGGTGACCTCTGCGGTGGCCGTCTGCTCCGCTGCCGCCGTCTGGGTCAGCGGCGCAACGGCGGTGGCTGTGAGATCCAGCGCACCCTGAGTCAGCAACGCTCCGGCGGTCGCGGTGGCGTTCAGGTCGGGCGTCAGCGTCGGCGAGGGGGTGAACGTCAGGGTCGGGGTGGGGGTGCGGGTGGGCGGGATAAACTGGGTGGGCGTGAAGGGGAGGGTCAGAGTCGGCCCGCCGGGCGTGACAGTCGGGGTGACGGTGGGCGTCTCGGTCGGGGTTTCCGTCGCCACGAGGGTCAGCGTTTCGGTGAGCGTGGGGGGCGTCTCTCTGGCCTCCCGCCCGCCGAAGCCGAACAGAAGAACCACGCCGCAGAAGTAGCAGGGCAGCGTTGCCAGAATGATGCCGATCAGAATGCGATGGGTCCGGCGGCGGCGCTCTTCCAGAAGCATGTATTGATGGCTCATGCGCAGAATTCCCCCTGTAGGCTATGCCCCTCCGGGGCCGGAAGCCAGTCTAGCACGGGCGGGGGGATGTGTCAACGCGGGGGAATCGGGGCTCCGGTCAGGGGGAAGAGGGCCGCTCCCTGCCATCAGCCATCGGCCACTCTGCCACCATGCGACCGGCTCAGACGCCGGTCGCCACTTGCCAGAATCCGGCGGGAGGCCTACCATCAAACCGGGACCGCTCAAACCCTCGAGGAGATCAAAGTGCAGAGACGGGCCTTTATCCGGGCGCTCCTGATAGGCGGCGGAGCCGCGCTGTGGACATCCTGCACATCTGGAGCGCCGCCCCTCATCACGGCGACGGCATCCTCCACCCGCCCGGCCACCCCGACCCGGCAGGCAACACCGGCCAGCCGCCTCCGGCGAAGCCCAACACCCCATCCCAGCCCCTCACCGACGGTAGACGTGTCCGCAGGCGTGCGGGCTGCCCGTCGCTGGTTCCCCGTCGGGCAGGTGATCGGAACCCTCCCCATCAACCGCCGGATCGGCGGTCAGCCTGTCGGCGAGGGACTGGTCGCCGAAGTTGAGGGGCGCGAGCGCGTGGTGGCGGTCACGCTCAACGGCGAGTGGACGGCCAACGTGCCCCGACCGGCCCCCTCCAGCGCCGATCTCCCATCGGAGCAACTGGAGCAGGCACAGCGCGAACTGGCCGCTCAGGGCTACGGGATCGATCTCCGGCTGGAGGTCGCCCCGTCCGGCGAACCCGTCGGCGTACCGGAGACCGGCGGCACGCTGCGGCGCGACCCCTGGGGCAATCTGCACGAACTCCCCGTCCCCGCCGACGCCCGCCCGCTCGTCCGCTGGATGGGCCGCGACTGGGTCGGGGGCTATGCGAGGGGGGACGAATGGACGCCCGATCTGCCCACCTTCATCGAGGGGAACGAGCCGCAGTTCGCCGGAACGATCATGTTCACGGCGGACGACTGTCACAATCCAGAGGAGACGCGCGAATTCCTGACAATCGTCGAGGAGATGGGCATTCCGATCACCCTCTACCCCGTCACGCCGAACCTCTGGCTGTACCCGGACATCTGGCCGGAGGTGCTGCAGGCCGGGCATGAGATCGGCTATCACACCACGCTGCACAGTCACGGGGACTGGTCGCAGGCCTATCTGGAGGAGGACTTCACCGCCACCGAGCAGGTCATCCACGAGGTGACGGGCAACATGGCCTACCATATCAGGACCGTTCGCCCGCCCTTCGGCCTGTATGATTACGGCGGCTGGCAGCCCTGGGTCGAGAGCAAGGGGCTGACCACCGCCATGTGGGATCGCTCGGTCGGGTGGGATGCCTGGGAGCGCACCATCCTGAGCTATCTGGAGGAATACCACTCGCTGATCCTGCTCGCCCACCCCGACCCGGACGATCTGGCCTGGCTGGAGCAGTGCCGGGGATTCCTGGAGGGGCTGAAGGGGGAGTACACGTATAAGACCGTCTCAGAGGCCCTGCTGAGCGGCAGTCGGCCCGTCCCGGTGGAGGGGATTCCTGCGGGGTGGGTGGGCTGACTCACGCTCCGGCGAGTTCTTCGATCAGCGCCTCCAGCGCCAGCCGATACCCCAGCCAGCCCAGCCCGCTGATCTGCCCCACGCACACCGGCGCGATCAGCGACCTGTGCCGGAACGGCTCGCGCGCCGCAATGTTGGAGAGGTGCACCTCGATGGTCGGCAGGCCCACCGCCGCGATGGCGTCCCGCAGCGCGACGCTGGTATGTGTGTACCCGCCGGGGTTGATCACCACCCCCTGCACCTGACCCCGCGCCCTGTGCAGCGCGTCTATCAACTCGCCCTCGTGGTTGCTCTGGATGATGCGCAGCGTCACCCCGCGCTGGCGGGCGTACTCCTCCAGCCGCGCGTTGATCTCCTCCAGCGTCAGGCTGCCGTAGACCTCCGGCTCGCGCGTGCCCAGCAGGTTCAGGTTCGGACCGTGCAGGATCAGGATGTTCATACCCCCTCGCGTATCTCCTCCAGCGTCGCCAGAACGTCTTCCGGCGGCACGTTCTCCCTGATGAGAGGCTTCCCCTTATCCTCCAGCAGCACAAAGCGCGGCGTTCCGCCCCGCCATTTCTTATCGTGCTGCATCGCCTTCCAGAGTGTCTGCGGCGTGAAGCTCCTGTAACGGGTGGGGAGTTCCCAGCGCCGGAGCGCTTCTTCCACCTCTCCGATCAGGCTCTCCGCGCACAGCCCCAGCCGGACCGAGAGCCGCGCCGCCGCCACCAGCCCGACGGCAACCGCCGCGCCGTGTTTCCATTGATAGCCGCTTGCCTGCTCGATGGCGTGCCCGAACGTGTGCCCCAGATTGAGGTAGGCCCGCACGCCCTGCTCAAGTCGATCCTGCTCGACGATCCCGATCTTCGCCCGCGCCGCCCGCTCGATGAGCGGCTCAACCGGCTCATTCCGGCCATAGGTCAGCAACTCCGGCGCGGCGATCAGGCCCGACTTGATCACCTCGGCCATCCCATTCCGAAACTCAATCGGGGAGAGGGTCTTCAGGGTGGACGTGTCAGAGAAGACGGCGATCGGGTCTTTGAACGCGCCCACCAGATTCTTCCCCTGCGGCAGATCAACGCCCACCTTCCCGCCGATGCTGGCATCCACCATCGCCAGCAGGCTGGTAGGGGCCTGGATCAGCCGCAGGCCGCGCATATAGGTGGCCGCCACAAACCCGACCATGTCGCCGATCACCCCGCCGCCCAGCGCGATGATGATCGTCGAGCGGTCGGCCCGGTGCGCCAGCAGCGCATCGTAGATCGCCTGCACGGTCTCCAGCGTCTTATACTGCTCACCATCCGGCACGCTGATCAGAAATGCGTCAGGGAGGCGCTCCGCGAGCGCCTCACCATAGAGCGGGGCGACGGTCTCGTTGGTGATCACGGCAACAGATGAGTACTTTTCCCCGCCGAGAAAGCGGGGTAGCGCGCCTTCCAGCACCCCCGGGCCAATCACCACCGGATACGCCGCACTGCTCACACTCCGAACGCTCAACTGTGTTGCAACCATAAGTTCACGATCTCCTCTGCGACCTGCTCCGGCGTCAAACCGGTGGTGTCCATCTGAACCGGCAAACTGTTATACACCGGCAGGCGCCCGGCGAGCAACCGCGCCACCGCCTCCCGATCCCGGAATAACGGGCGGCCTGAGCCATCCCCGCCCACCCGCCGGATGATCTCCTCCAGATCACACGTCAGGCAGATGAGCAGACCGCCCTCAGCCAGCAGGCGGCGGGTTTCCTCGTTCAGGATCGCCCCGCCGCCCAGCGCGATCACCTGCCCGCTTCCCTCCGCGACACGGCGGCAGATGGTCGCCTCCAGCTCGCGGAAGGCGGCCTCGCCGCTCTGCGCGAAAATCTGCGGGATGGTTCGCCCGTCCGCCGCCTCGATCAGCGCGTCGGTCTCGACGAACGTCATCCCCAGCCGTTCGGCCACGATCCGCCCGACGGTCGTCTTGCCCACGCCCATAAATCCGGCCAGCACAATGTTTCGCACCGGAAGATTTTCCTCTTATCTGTCGCCTGCGGATTGATCCTCAGGCGGCCTACTCATCCCCGAAGCCGAACCGCCAGGGCCGGTTGTCCATCGGCAGATCGTCCACGTGGCTCCGGCGCAGGGCCGCGAAACGGGGCCGAATCTCCTCCAGACTGTCGCCGCCCAGCTTCTCCAGCAGCGCATCGGCCAGCACATACGCCATCATCGCCTCCCCGACCACCGCCGCACGCGGCACGGCGCAGAAGTCGGAGCGCTCGTACCGCGCCCCGGTCGGCTGTCCGGTGGCGAGATCAACCGTCGGGAGGGGCGTCAGCGTCGTGCTGATCGGCTTCATCGCCGCCCGCACCACCACCGGCTCGCCGGTCGTGATGCCGCCCTCCAGCCCACCGGCGCGGTTACCGGCCCGCCGGAGATAGCCGTCCGCGTCCCGCACAATCGGATCGTGCACCTGTGTGCCGGAGCGGGTGGCGTTCTCAAAGGCCGGTCCGACCTCCACCCCCTTGATCGCCGGGATGCTGCCCAGCGCACCCATCAGCCGCCCGTCGAGCCTGCGGTCAAAGTGGACGTGGCTTCCCAGCCCCGGCGGCACGCCGAGCGCCACCACCTCGAAGACGCCGCCCAGCGTGTCTTTCGCTTTGATCGCGCCCTCCCGGATGCGCGAGCGCATCGCTTCTGAAGCGTCTTCGTCCGGGCAGCGCACCTCGCTACTCTCCGCCGCCGCAAAACGGGCGCGGTAGTCCTCGTCCGGGGGATCGGGGGGCAGATCGGCCCACACCCCGCCGATCATGAGCACATAGCTCCCCACCGTGATCCCGAACTCCGCCAGCAGCCGCCGACAGATCGCCCCGACCGCCACACGGGCCGCCGTTTCGCGTGCGCTGGCCCGCTCCAGGCTCAGCCGCAGGTCGCGGTAGCCGTATTTGAGCGCACCGGTCAGGTCGGCATGGCCGGGCCGGGGGATCGTCATCGGCTCGATGTCCCGATCCCGCCAGTTCTTCCAGTCGCGGTTTTCGATGCTCAGCGCAATGGGGCCGCCGGTCGTCAGGCCACCCATCACACCGCCCGTGATCCGCGCCCGATCCCGCTCGATCTGCATCCGACCGCCGCTCCCGTAGCCCTTCTGACGGCGGGCAAGATCGGCGGCGATGTCTTCCTCGCCGAGCGGCAATCCGGCCACCATCCCCTCCAGAATGGCCGTCAACTGCGGCCCGTGCGATTCTCCGGCGGTGAGGAAGCGCAGCATCAGCCCTCCACCCGCACCAGATGGTACTTCTTCTTACCCTTGCGCAGCACGACCACCCGGCCTTCGACCGCATCCTCC
>DRKO01000302.1 GCA_011051745.1 Chloroflexota bacterium
CTGCCGGGGATTCCCCCTGGTCGTGGGGGCGACCCGCCCCGTGTACCGGGTAATCCGCCGGAACGTGGGGGTGCGCCCCGTGGCGGGGCTTCTGGCTCCTGAGAGCGGCCACCGCCGAACGGCAACCGTGACCGGATGCCGCCCAGCAACCCACCGCCTTCTTCCTGTCCGCGCGGCGGGGGTCCCTGCGGGCTGCGTCTCCTGTCTGGAGCTGCCCCCGTGCCGCGGGGGATGCCACCCCGTGGCGGGGCCTCTGGCTCCTGGGAGCGGCCACCGCCGAACGGCAACCGTGACCGGATACCGCCCAGCACTCCGCCGCCGCTCTCCGGCTCTTCCTGAAAACCGCCCCTCGACTGTGACCCTCGTCCGCCACGCGGCGGCGTAGCTCCTCGTGGCGGCGGGGCGGCTTCTTCTTCCTGCTGGCGTCTGCGGCCAAAGGGATTCAGGCGTCCAAGCCCCCCTCCCTGCTCTTGCTCTTCGTCCTCGTTCCGGCCTGCGCCTATCCCACCGGGGAGACGAAAGCCGCCGCGACGCTCAGGTTGATCTCTCTGGCTAGACATTAATCAGACCCCACCACTCAACCCTGACGACAAAAGAAAGGATAGTTACCCGGCAAAACAACACTCAGCGGAGTTCTTGAGCGCAGCTTCCGGCTTCCTGATTGCTGCACTCCGGGCTATCTCGTCGGCCTGCGCTCAGGCAGCCTCATCTTAGCACAAACGAGCGTCTAAAGCCAGAGTGGAAAGGCCCGGCACGAAGGAGTCCTTAACCTTCCTGTAAGGTGCTTTCTCCTGCTCTCGTGTCGTGGCGTTCTGGCCGCCACGCTTTATAATCCTCTCAGGATTCTGCGGGCTGTCCGCTCGTTTTCGTTTTATCTATCGGATGATGGCATGAGGCGTGCGCACGGCGTCTACTCATTCTCTCTCGCTCTGCTCCTCGTGGCCTTCGCCGCCGGATGCAGCAGGGCCGTTGATCCCGATCCGGGGGGCGATCCGCCTGCTCCGACGCCCCGGTCGGCTCGCCTGTTGCCATCTCCTCCGCCTGCCGGTGACCTTCCTACAGCCACCCCAACGCCACCGCCGACGCCCACGCCGATCCCTCCGGCCCCCTCGCCCGGGCCGACCTTTACCCCGACGCCGACCCCGCCACCCTGGGAACCGCTCGCGCCGGGCATCAGCCAGCGTTACGTGCCGGTTGAACGCCCCGGAGCCCCCGGCCCCTCCTACCTGTACGCGCTGCGGATCGAGCCACAGTATGTCACGTTTCGTGTCCACTATGACCCCCAACAGCCCCGCTCCATCGAGGAGTGGCAGGCCGTCACCGGGGCCTCGGTCGTCGTGAACGGCGGCTTCTTCTCCGGTGCGAACCGCCCCGTCGGGCGCATCATCGTGGATGGGGAACTGTTCGGTGCGCCGCTCTACCCTTACCGGTACGGCGACGATAGCGTCAGCATCCCCGGCCTGTTCGCCGTCGTGGATGAGACAGTCGCCCTCTATGCACTGGGCCGTTCAACCTACAATCCGCGTGGTCTGCGCTTTGATCAGGCCGTCGAGTCGTACCCTGTTCTGCTTCTTCCAGGGCGGCAGCCGAGCTATCCGACGGAAACCGGCAGGGAAGCCCGGCGCACGGTGATCGCGATGGATGAAGGGGGGAACGTGATTATTCTGGTCAGCGATCTGCCGCTCTTTTCGCTCTACGAACTGGCCCGCTGGCTGGCCGCTTCTGATCTCGGCCTCGATATTGCCCTCAACCTCGATGGGGGGCGCTCAAGCGGGCTGGCGGTGGCTGTGCCGGGCCGGTCTGACCTGATCCCGGCCTATGTGCCCCTGCCGATTGTGATCGCCGTCTATTCGCGCGGGGGATGAAAGCCACCTGTCATCAGGTGTAACCATGGGCGAGTTCGGAGACCCACCCCGGATGTCCGAGTTGCTTACGCAGCTTCCGGCGGGCGTGATGGAGCCGTGATTTGACCGTCCCGACCGGGCACTCCAGCACCTCGGCGATCTCCTTCACGCTCAGCCCGTTCAGGTAATGCAGCACGATCACGGCTCGCTGTTCAAAGGGCAGCGCGTCAATGGCTTCCTGGATTTTTTGAAGAAGTTCGGCCTGCTCGGCGGAGGGTTCCGGCGCGGCGGAGGGTGCGCTGGTCAGGTAGTCTATCACGCCGTCCAGCGAAACGGCGTTGCGCCGGTTGCGTTTCGTCCATGTATAGCTGAGGTTGACGGTCACCCGGTACAGCCAGGGAGCCAGGGGGAGGGCGGGGTCAATCCGGTTTGCGTAACGGTAGACCCTCAGGAAGCATTCCTGGAGGATGTCGTCGGCGGCGTTGGGGTCATGGGTGATGGCCAGTGCGGTACGATAAATCTGGTGGCGGTAGCGGTCGTACAGGTCGCCCAGTGCCTCTACATCCCCTGCCTGGAGCCGTCGGATGAGCTTCTGATCCCCTTGAATCTCCGGCATGCCTCACCTGAGTCCAATAGGCCGCTTCCAGATGATGCACACTGAACCTCCCGATTCCGATCCGGTGCAATAATGGTGAACCGGGGTGCTCGCTGGATACGGCATCCGGCCTTCATTCCCATCTGATTGTACCACAAAAGCCCCTGCGTCTGTATATAATCCGGTAAGATTTGAACCTGTCTCCGGGGGAGGGTGCGGACATGCTGAGGACTTTATCCGACTGGCTGTACCGGATCGCAAACGGGAGGGTAACGCTGGCGGCGCTGGTTGTTTTCCTGCTGTTTGTCGTCTTTGTGCTGCCCGCCCAATCGCTGGCGGGCGGGGCGGAAGCCGATCTCCCCGTGCCGGACCTGTCTTTCCGGTACTCGGCGGATGATCTCTACCGGATGGCCGAATCATACGGCCAGGAGGGACGCGCAGCCTACGTGCGCTCGCACTTCACCTTTGATGTGGCCTGGCCTCTCGTGTATCTGGCCTTTCTGAGCCTCGCCATCTCGTGGGTCTACGGCAGGCTGTCCCCGCCCGGCGCTCGCCTGCGGAGGGTGAATCTGATGCCGCTGGCGGCGGTGCTGCTCGATCTCCTTGAGAATGTCACCACATCGCTGGTCATGGTGCGTTACCCGGCCCGGACGCCGGGGGTGGACCTGCTGGCCTCCCTCTCCACGATGGCGAAGTGGATTCTGGTGGCAGGCAACGTTGCGGTGTTGCTCGTCGGGGTGGTGGCTCTTCTGTGGAAACGGCACAGGTCGGAGGGATGAGGCTCAGGAGGAGGCGAGGCCCTGCCTAACATTCAGGGGGAGGTAGCAGGGCCTCGCCGTATTCTGCTCTTTCACTCCCGCTCGACGGCCAGCCCGATCTCGCTGACTGTGTAGCCGGGGAAGACCGCGTCTACCTGCGGGTTGTTCAGCCGCTTGCGGATGATCTCGCCCAGTACGTCGCGGTAGTCGGTTGTGATCGCCAGATCGCCGGGGCCGACCAGTTGCTCCGGTTGCAGGCCGGGCCAGCGAGCGTATACCTGCCCGCCTCTGATCCCTCCGCCCATCACCAGCATCATGTTTCCATGCCCGTGATCGGTCCCCAGCGCGCCGTTCTCCTGCACACGCCGCCCGAACTCCGACATGACAACGACGGTCAGGCTGTCCATCAGAGGTTGCAGGTCTTCATAGAAGGCCGCCAGCCCCTGCGCCAGTTGATCCATCAGGTTTGCCATCTGGCCCTGCCCGCTTCCCTGCGCGGCGTGGGTGTCCCAGCCGCCCAGATCAACGCAGGCGACCTCGACCCCCACGTCGGCATCTATGAGCCGGGCGACGGTGCGCATCGCCGTTCCGAAGTCGCCTTCGGGGTAGTCGCGCCCTCTGGGCGGGCGGTTCTCGGTTCCGATCTGGCTGAGCGTCTCTATCGAGGCGAGGGTCTGTCGGGCGGCGATTGCCAGAATGTCCTCCCCCTGCTCGTAGAGAGCCGCCAGCAGGGACTGGATCGCGCCCTCCCGCTCCTCGCGTGCCTGCAGATGGTGCTCGGCGATGGATTGCAGCGCTGTTGCCGAGACAGCCCCCGTCAGGGAGGCAGGCAGCATATCACCGATGGCGATGGCACGCAGCGCCGAGTCGTTACCGGTGTCCAGCGTTGCCAGATGTCGCCCCAGCCAGCCGTTGTAATCGCTGGTCGAGGCCCCGCGCTCCATCAGGGCCATCGCCTCGAAGTGTGATCGACTCTCGTCCGGCGCACCCGTCGCGTGGATGGGGGCCAGATCGCCCGCCGCGTAAATCTCCTGTAGAGGGGCCAGCGAGGGGTGCAGGCCGAAGAAGCCGTCCAGATCAAGGACTCTGTATTCGGCCTGCGTGGCATCCGGCGGAGCGATGCTCAGCACTGAACGGTGCTCGTAATATCCCTCATCGCCGTGTGGGATGACCATGTTCAGCCCGTCAGCGCCCCCGCGCAGGAAGATGCATACCAGCGTATCGCCGCGCGGCCCGACGTGCGGCGGGGCGAAGGCCACGCGCGGCATCCAGGCGGGGTAGGCGACTAGCGTTTCCCCAAGCGCCAGCGCCGCCAGCGAGCGAAGCCCCGATCCCAGAAACGCCCGCCGGGTAAGTTGTTCGTATTCGGCGCAGTGCCCGACGGGCAGCACCGGGTTTGAGCGACCTTGCTTTGACATCAGAGTGATCCCCTCACATCCTTCTTTTCTCTGCGATTAGGTTCTCTGTCACGCCCACTGAAAGGCCGGGCTGGCAAGCATGATGGCGAGCGCCTCCCCGATCCGCTCGCGGGTTTCCGCGTCGGAGATGTCGCTACCACCCACATATGCGCTGAACAACTGCTTCGTTGCCGCCTCAAGCGGCTCACCGAGTATCAACTGGGCGAATACGTCCAGCGCCGAGTCCGTGTCCGTTGCGTCTCCCGCCTGTGCCAGTTCCTCCAGTGGGAGGGTGACGCCGTTCACGCCGCCCCCGATCAGCGCCAGACAGAAGTTCCAGCGTGGCAGCAGGTTGGTGGCCCAGGCCGCTGCCTCGTCGGGGTAGCCGTCCGGCGTGCCCCACTGGAACAGGGGTTGTCCGAGCGTGCGCAGCCAGTTCGCCAGCCTGCGGTATCCGCGACCCCGCACATCGCCATGCAGGGCCCGTATGGCCGAGATCATGAAACTGTACGGGCGCTTGAGCTTGGGCGGCGCGGTTGCGAACTCCTCGCTCAGGAAGATCGTCCGCAGCATGGCTTTGATGTCGCCATCCGTTGAGCGGTACGTTTCGGCCACCCGTTCGACCAGCGCGTCCGGCGGCTCATCGGCGACGAAGCGGCGCACCAGCTTGGTGGCGATGAAGGTGGCGGTCGAGGGGTGTTCCACAAGGAGGTTGATCAGGTCTTCGATCTCCTCCACCCCCCGCCCGGCTGGAAACACTCTTCCGAGGATTGTCTTTTCCCCGAAGTCGTGCTGGCCCTCGTCCAGAAATGTCTCGCCGCGTCGGGGACCGCGCCTGCGGACCGTCCAGCCTGTCAGCACGCGGGCCACTTCCTGCACGTCCTGCTGAGTGTAGCCGCCGTGCACGCCCAGCGTGTGGAGTTCCATCAGCTCGCGGGCGTAGTTCTCGTTGGGGGCTTCTTTGTGGTTGCGGACGTTATCCAGATAGACCAGCATGGCCGGGCTGTGCACCGAGGCGGTCACCAGATCGCGGAAGCGCCCCAGCGCGTGCGGACGGATCGCGTCGCGGTCGTCGAGGATTTTCAGGAAGGGCATCACCTTCCGCATCTTGAAGAGATAGATGTTGAAGTGATCCGACCAGAACTCGACCATCACCTCATAAAGCTGGCGTTTGGAGTACAGGGCGCGGCTGAGGGTGGCGACGAAAAGCTCAGCCGTCGCGTCCCGCCGATCCTGCTCGGTTAACTGGCCGGGGTCCATGTGATACAGGGTGAGGTTGCGGACAAGCAGGTCAGCCGCTGTGTCCTCGATCTGCTCCGGGTTAAGCTGCTCCTCCAGGTAGGCCTCCAGCCCCATCTCGACGGCGCGGGCGAGATCGCCGGGGCGCGGCCCGTAGCCGCCCCGGTTCAGCAGCCGCCGGACGGGATCGGCTGCCGCTTCGCCGCTCTGCAGGGGCACGCCCAGCGATTCCGGCAGGTCCCTCTGAGCCAGTTCGCGGCCAACCGCGCTGCACGAGGTGGCCGAGAGGGCCGCCGTTGCCAGCCCGCCCAGTTTCAGAAAATCTCGCCGTGAGAAGCCCATTGCTCTCCCCTTCCGCGGTTTAGCTCCACTCCACGTAATCAGTCTGCGGCGCGGCTGCGAGGTGCGGGGCGGTGTCCGGTTCCTCCTGCTTCTGTCTGGGAACCCAGCGAAGCAGCGCGAACACGGCAGCCCCAACGGTGGTAACCACGCTCAGCGGCAGGAACAGGAACCAGCCCACCGGCGGAGCCAGACAGGCCAGCTCGTAGATCACCGCTCCACCGACCAGATTCACCAGTTCCGAGCGGGTCTCGCCCAGGAAGCTGATCCGCTCGCCGAGCAGGCGGGCCAGCCCCGCCACGCCGATAGAGCTAAGCCCCAGCCCGATCACGGCGGAGACGGCGGCGATTCCCTTCAACGCGCCGGAGGGAGCTCCGGCGAGGGCCGCCACCCACACGCCGATCACCAGCGTGACGAGCGCACCCAGAATGAACGATTTGACCGGCGTCCTGTTCAGGCGGATATACGCCCGCTCGACGGTTCGAGGGAGCAGGAGGTTAAGGGCCACCACCAGCCCCGGAAAGCTGATCAGAATTCCGATTACTGAGAAAGTAACGATATATACATCGGCCATCACGGTTTCTATCCTTCCTGATATACCTGAAGTACACCTGACACGGGGGCCTCGTCGTTCTTCTGTGAGGCGACCCGCCATCTGAACGATGAATCCCTGACCTATCCCCGCCGTCGGCGGGTTGCATTGCTATCACCCTAGCTGCAGGAGCCTAAGAGGGTGCTACGAGACTGTAAAAATTGTGTAAAACATCTGCCCCTGAGACGCCAACCGGGGACGCCTGTCCGTCCCCGGCTTCATGGCATTATGAGGGTGTGCGAGGTCTCGATCGGCGTGGGGCTATATCCAGGTTGGCTCCTGATAGGTTCCGAACACGCGGCGCAGCACATCGGTGATCTCGCCCAGCGTGGCGTAGGCTTTCACCGCCTCTATCAGATACGGCATCAGATTCTCGCTCCCTCTGGCCGCCTCCTCGACCGCCTTCAGCGCCGTGCCGACGGCCTCGTTGTCCCGCTCGCGGCGGAGCTTCTCCAGCCGTCCGACCTGTCGCTCATAGCCCTGCGGGTCCATCTCCAGAAGCGGGATGCGGATCGGCTCCTCGTCTGCGTACTCGTTCACGCCAACGATGATGCGCCGCTTTTCGTCTATCTCGCGCTGGTAACGGTAGGCCGCCTCTGAGATTTCACGCTGGAAGAACCCCGCCTCGATGGCCGGAAGCACGCCGCCCAGGTCTTCGATGCGCCGGAAGTAGTCGTAAGCCTCCGCCTCGATGCGCCGCGTCTGCGCCTCGACGAAGTACGAGCCGCCGAGCGGATCAATCGTGTTCGCCACGCCGGACTCGTGCGCCAGAATCTGCTGGGTGCGCAGCGCGATCCGGACAGCCAGCTCGGAGGGCAGGGCCAGCGCCTCGTCCATGCTGTTGGTGTGCAGTGATTGCGTCCCGCCCAGCACGGCGGCCAGCGCCTGAATCGCTACCCGCACGATGTTGTTCTCCGGTTGCTGGGCAGTCAGCGAGGCCCCCGCCGTCTGAGTGTGGAAGCGCAGCAACAGCGAGCGTTCCGATTTTGCGCCGAAGCGTTCCTTCATCTCTCTGGCCCAGATGCGCCGCGCAGCGCGGTACTTGGCGATCTCCTCGAAGAAGTCGTTGTGGGCGTTGAAGAAGAAGCTCAGGCGCGGGGCGAACTCGTCCACGTCCAGCCCGCGCTCGATGGCCCAGCGGACGTATTCGAAGCCGTCGGCCAGCGTGAAGGCCAGCTCCTGCGCAGCCGTCGCGCCCGCCTCGCGGATGTGATACCCGCTGATGCTGATCGTGTTCCAGAGGGGCATCTCGCGCGTGCCGAACTCGATGGTATCGGTCACCAGCCGCATCGAAGGCTCCGGCGGGAAGATATACTCCTTCTGGGCGATGTACTCTTTGAGGATGTCGTTCTGGATTGTGCCACGCAGGGTTTCACGGGGGTATCCCTGCTTTTCGGCGGCGGCGATGTACATCGCCCAGATGATGGCCGCCGGGGAGTTGATCGTCATGCTGGTGGAGACCTTGCCCATCGGGATGCCATCGAAGAGGAGTTCCATGTCTTTCAGCGACGAGATGGCAACCCCGCACTTGCCGAACTCCCCCAGCGCCTCCGGGGCGTCGGTGTCGTAGCCCATCAGGGTGGGCAGGTCGAAAGCCACCGAGAGGCCGGTTTGCCCTTCTTCGAGGAGGTACTTAAAGCGCTGGTTGGTCTCCTCCGCCGTGCCGAATCCGGCGAACATGCGCATCGTCCACAGCCGTCCCCGGTACATGGTGGCGTGGATGCCGCGCGTATACGGGTATTCGCCGGGGAAGCCCAGTTCCTCCATATAGTCGAAGTCGGGCAGATCGAGCGGCGTGTAGAGCCGCTCCACCGGCACGCTGGATGTGGTCACGAATTCTCCAGCCCGTTCCGGTCGCTTTGCCAGCGTTTGCCTGAGCGTGGTTTCTTCCCATCGCTTCCGCTCGGCCTTTAGCTTCTCAAGGGAATCGATCCGGCTGGTATCAAGAGACTGTTTCTCAATCATCTGGGAGGCTCCTCGCCTGGCGACAGAAACACACGGACGTGCACCTTTAATTGTAGTGGGGCCGGGGAGGGCGTACAACTGAGGGGCGCGGCGGTTTGACAGCCTGCGGTCTGCCGTCTACTGTTATGGTGATTGCGCGGGGTGGTAACGCCGCGAAGGGGTGAGAGGAAGAATGAGTCCGGTGAAGCGGGTGGAGCGCCTGCTGGCGCGAAAAGACGTGCGGGGGCTGTGCCGTGCCCTCAGGAGCCGTGATGTGCTGGTGCGGCGGCGGGCGGCGCAGGCGCTCGGTGAGCTGGGCAACCCGGCGGGTGTCCCCTGCCTGACCCGCGCCCTCAAAGATGGCGATCAGTACGTCGTGCGCTGGGCGGTTGATTCGCTCCGCGCGATCGGCGATCGGAGCGCCGTTGAGGCGCTTATTCTGGCGATGTTCGGCTCCGGTCGCCAACTGGCACGGCTGGCGGCGCAGGCGCTCAGCGGGATGAACGATCCGGGAGCACAGCAGGCCGTCCGGCTCCGGGATATTCTGCTCCGCAATGACTGGGAGGCGCTCCGCCGGATGGGAGAGGAGGGAGGGCATGCCCTTTCGCTCGTCCTGCGCAGCGAGCAGTACAGGGCGTGGCCTTCCGCCAAGTGCCGCCACGTGCTCGAAGCTGCCCTGCGGCTGGGCGTGACGCCTCCTCCGCAGCACCGACGTGAGCTTTCGGCAATGGGGGTTTTCGTCAGTGGCGTGCACACGGTCGGCGATCTGCTCAAAGGGCTGGGACATCGCAGCCCGGAGGTTCGCATCGCGGCGGCGGAGAAGCTGGCCGAGAGCGGGCAAAAGTGGGTGACGGGTCCGCTTTATCGCCGCTTCCGGCGTGAGGTGTCCGCCGGAGGCGAGCAGAAGGTGGCGATTGCCTTTGCGCGGGCGCTGGACCGGCTGGGGGATGATCGGGCGATTGCCTGCTACAGGGAGCTTCTTCACCATCCTGAGAGCCAGCGCGTGGCCGGGGCGGCCCGCGCTCTGGCTGGAATAGGAACTCCGTCGGCGATTAAGACGCTTTTCTGGTTCGCCGCTCAGCCTCCCCCGCCTCCGGCGTATCGCAATGTGCCGGTCGTGCTCTCCGCGCTGGAGAGCGCCGGCCCGGCGGCGTTTGAGGCACTGCGCGATCTGGCGGGGCACGAATCGGCGCAGGTGCGGCGGCTGCTCATCGAGGTGATCCTGCGCAGCGGCCACCCGGAGGCGGCCCGGTTGCTGGCCCGGATGGCCCGCGATGAGGACGATCCGGATGTCCAGCGGACCGCTCTGGATGGGCTGGCTACGTTGAATACCGCTCAGGCCGCCGATCTGCTTTTCGAACTGGCGGAGGATGTCCCGCGTGGCTGGGTGATCCGCTCGCTGGCGGCCATCACGCACCCGGTCGGTGTGCGCCATCTGCGGACGCTTGCCCCCGATGCCACGACCCTTGAGGGGATCGTGCGGGAGGGGGATGGCCGCCCGCTGGCCGGTGGGCTGATTCAGGTGGTGCGGGAGCAGTTCTTCGGGGAGGAGGCGGGCTGGGGCTGGCAGGCGATCAGCGCACGGGCGGAGACCGACTCTGAGGGGGCCTTCGCCCTGACCGTCCTCGCCGGCGACCCGGAGGCGGCCCTCCGCCTGAAACTCGTGATCCCGGCCCGCCAGTCAGGAGAGGAGAGCGAGGTGTTCACCGCTCCTCTGGAACTCGCCGCCGGGCAAGAGAACCGCGTCGAGGTACGGATAGACCGTTTCTTCAGCCGCCTGCTCCTCTCGGTGGAGGCACGGGGCGGTCGGTGAGCGGAAGACGATCAGCACCCCCTCCCCGGCCACCAGCCGGGTTGTGCCGCCCTCCCCGGCGTGATACGATTCCTCTCATGGTCGAGTCGGAGATCGTCATCCGCCCCGCCTCGGAAGTGCCCCGGGCTGCCTTCGTCCGCGCCCTGAACGCTGCTTACTCGGATTACTATGTCCCAATTTTCATGACGCCCCGCTCTTTCAACGAGATGGCACGACGCGAGTCGGTTCGTCTGGAGTGCTCGGCGGCGGCGGTGCGGGGGAAACAGATCGTCGGGCTGGGGCTGCTCGGCGTGCGCGGCAAGCGCGGCTGGATCGGCGGGATGGGGGTCATTCCGTCCTTTCGGGGGCGGGGTATTGGCCGCCGGATCATGGAATACCTTCTTGAACGGGCGCGGCGGCTGGGATTGCGTGACATCCAACTGGAGGTGATCACCCGGAACAAACCGGCCTTTCAGCTTTACCGCTCGCTGGGCTTCGAGGTGAGGCGGCGGCTGCTGGTGCTCTCCAGAGAGTCTGCCCTGTTGCACCCTGACTCCCCCGCCTCCTCTGACGTGCTGATCCGGTCTCGCAGTCCGTCTCTGCTGATTGACGATCTGGCCCGCCTGCCGGGTGTGCCCCGCCCCTGGCAGCGCGAGGAAGCGGCGCTCCGCCTTGTGCTGAAGAACCTGAAAGGGCTGGAGGCGCTCCATCCAGAGGGCGGGGATCGGACGGGCGTCTGTCTGTATGCCACTTCTTCTTATCACCTGGGCCTGTTTGATCTGGCCGCTGAGAGCGAGGAGGTCGGCGAGGCGTTGCTGGCGACGGTGCTGGGGAAGTATCCTCTGGCCCGCGCTTCGTACCTGAACGTCGCGGAGAATGATCCCATGTTGCCTGTGCTCCGCGCAGCGGGCTTCAGGGAGACGCTGAGCCAGTTTGAAATGCACCTTTCCCGTGTGAGTGATACTCAGGATGATAGAGAGATATGAGCACTGTTGAGCGTGTCTGGAAGTACGGCGTATGTGTGATAATTCTGGTCAGTGGGCTGCTCTCGCTGGCTGCCTGCCGGGCGACGGGGGCCGGTCCCGCCACCCAAGCCAGCCCGACGGGTGAAGAGACTGCCGGTTCTCCTGCCCCTTCCTCCAGCGTGGAAACGGCGACTCCTCCTCCGGAGCCGGTGATTCTGGATATCCATCTGGGCGCGACACCGGCGACGATTGATCCGGCGCTGGTGGCCCCCCTCGATGCTTCGGGGAACGATCTGGTCGCCAACCTGTTCGCCGGGCTGGCCTATTTAGACCCCGATACGGGCGAGGTGGAGCCCTCGCTGGCGGAGCGCTGGGAGGTGGCCGACGATGGCCGCACGTGGACGGTCTTCCTGAGGGACGATGTATACTGGGTGCAGCTTAATCCAGAGAGCGGGGAGATAGAGCGTGTCCGGCCCGTCACGGCGGGTGATGTGGTATACGCCGTACAGCGTGTCTGCCGGGAAGATACCGGCGCTCCGCAGGCCAGAGCGGCCTTTGTGATCGAGGGCTGTCGCTATCTCCGCTCGCAGGACCCGGCCCTCCTCAGCCCGGAGATCGTGGAGCAGACGCTCGGCGTGCGTGTGCTGAACGACGTGGCTGTTGAGTTCCGTCTCGAATCGGAAGCGGCCTACTTCCCGACCATCCTCGCGATGCCGGTCCTGACGCCCGTTCCGGCTGAGCTGGTCGAGGCCGAGGGGGAGGGATGGACGCAGCCCGATGTCATCTGGACGAGCGGCCCGTACACCGTGCAGCCCACCATCCCGCCGGAGGAGGGCTACACGTTGATCGCCAACCTCTTCTGGCCGCTGGAGCGCAGCGGCAACGTGGACGTGGTGCAGATCAGCTTTGAGGCCCCGCCGGTCAGCGCCGATCAGGCGTTCGCGGCCTGGCAGGCGGGCGATCTGGCGCTCACCGTCCTTCCGGGGGCGGCGCTGGCGGATGTCGCCTTCGATGATGACCCTTCCTACTGGCTTCTGGCGCAGCCTGCGGCCAGTCTGATCGTGTTTTCGTATGACACACCGCCCTTCAACAACGCCGCCGTGCGGCGGGCCTTCTCGCTGGCGATTGACCGGCAGGCGGTCGTTGACGAGGTGCTGAAGCCCGCCGGGCAGATCGGGTTGCCTGCCTTCGCGATCGCCCCGCCGGGCAGCGCCGGAGCTCCGCGCTACGGTGAGGTTGGCGCGGGGTACGATCCAGAGACCGCCCGCACCGTGCTGGCAGAGGAAGGCTTCTCTAACTGTGCCAGCATCCCCCCCACCACCCTCTTAACTGATGAGTCCGATCTCTCGCTTGAACTGGCAACGCGCTACGTGACGATGTGGCAGGACGTGCTGGGCTGTCGGGAGGGACTTTTCACCATCGAGCAGGCCCCCTTGCGGGATGTGCTGGTTGCGCTGCGGGAGCCGCCCGTCGGGCTGGAGCCGCGCCGTCCGGCCCTGATCATGCTGTTCTGGGAAGGGGACTACCCCGATACCTATCACTGGCTGGCTGATATCTTCGGCTGCCGCGAGCGTTTCCCGGAAGCCTATCTGAATCAGGCCCGCCCCTGCATCGAGGCCGACGAGCAACTGGCCGGGGCGGCGCACCTTGAGGACGAGGTGGAGCGTGCGGCCCGTTATGCGGCTGTCGAGGAGGCCTTCTTCGGCCCGGAGGGCGAGATGCCCCTCATTCCCGTTTACTATTTTGCCCGTCCGGTCGCCGTCCAGCCCTGGCTGGAGATCGCGCCGCTTCATGCCGGGGCGTTCCGGTTTGATCGCTGGGTGGTGGATGACTCGCTGAGGCCGTGACCGTCACAGGGGGCTGTTAGAGAGTAGCGATGCGCATAGACATTTTTACGCTCTTCCCCGGCATGTTCGGCGGCCCTCTGAACGAATCGATCCTCCGGCGGGCGCAGGAGATGGGCGCGCTCTCCATCGTGCTGCATAATATCCGCGACTATACCACCGACCGGCACCACACCGCCGATGATACGCCCTACGGCGGGGGCGGGGGGATGATCCTCAAGCCGGAGCCGATCGTCGCCGCCGTCGAGGATGTGATCCCGCTCGATAAGGGTATCCCCGTCATCCTGCTCAGCCCGCAGGGGCGGCTGTTCACGCAGACGGTCGCCCGCGAACTGGCCGCCCGTGAGCGTCTGGCGCTGATCTGCGGCCACTATGAGGGGGTGGATGAGCGGGTGCGTCAGCTTGTTGTCACGGATGAGATTTCAATCGGGGACTACGTGCTGACCGGCGGCGAACTGGCCGCGATGGTGATCGTGGATGCGGTCGCCCGCCTGCTGCCCGGCGTGCTGGGCGATCCGGACGCGCCGGACAAGGACAGCCACTCCGGGGGTCTGCTGGAGCATCCCCACTACACACGCCCGCCCGTGTTCCGGGGGCTGGCCGTGCCGGAGGTGTTGCTCTCCGGGCATGAGGCACGCATCGCTCGCTGGCGTCGCCGGGAGTCGCTCCGCCGCACGTGGGAACGCCGCCCGGAGTTGCTGTTAACCGCCCCCCTGACGGAGGAGGATCGCGCTTTTCTGGTTAAGCTGGCGGAGGAGGAACTCGCCCGCCGGATGCGGGATGAGGAGGCGGTCAGCGATCGGGGGCCTCGCGACGCAGCCGGGCCAGGAAGGCCGCCGACCTGAGGCGCCGCTCCAGATAGTAGGTCAGCGTGCCGTGCAGGAGCCGTTCGCACTCGGCCTGAACGGCTGGCCTGAGCGTGAGGGATTCGACTGCCTCGAACGGGCGGGTCTGCATGTAGCGTAGCACCTTGAGGGCGTTCAGTGAGATCGGTCTGGCACGCGGGTTCCCCGGCCCGCAGGCCGGGCAGAGCACGCCGCCCGCTGCCGGGCTGTAGAACTGATCCTGTGGCTCGATCTCCTTCCCACAGGCTGCGCAGCGGAACAGCTCCGGGCGATAGCCCGCCAGCCCCAGCAGCCGTAGCTCGTAGTAGCGTGCCGTCCGCCTCAGGTCGGAGGTGGCGCACAGCCAGCCCAGCCCCTCGACCAGCAGGTCGTAGAGTGCCCGGCTCTCGTCCCCTTCCTCGGTGAAAGCGTCGAGCAGCTCGACGAAGTGGGCGGCGTAGGTGGCCTGCTCCAGATTCTGCCGGAGCGGCAGGAATGCGTCGAGCGTCTGCGCCTGACTGAGGATGTCGAGCGTGCGCCCCCGCGCGATCAGCACATCGGCGCGGGTGAACAGTTCGACGTGCCCTACCTTACGGCTGGTGGGTTTCTTCACCCCTTTGGCAACGACCCTGATCTTGCCGTGATCGCGCGTGTAGAGCGTCAGAATACGGTCGGCCTCGCCGAGGTCCTGACGGCGCAGGATGACGGCCTCGGTGCGGTAGATGCGCTCAGAGGCGGGCATCTCGGTTCCCCTTGCTGACCTGCCCGATCAGGGAAGATGCTCCGGCCCGAAGCCCGCCGGAAGCAGTTCGGCGACCGTGTACTCGGCCAGAATACGCTCTTCGTCCGCGATGATGACGAGCATCTCAGGCGCGAATTCGTTCATCACCTGGCGGCAGATTCCGCATGGCGAGCCGCCGTTGCTGGTCACGATGGCGATGGCGGCGAAATCGCGCTGCCCCTCCGAGACCGCTTTGGTGATCGCCACGCGCTCGGCGCAGATGCAGGCCGGATAGGAGGCATTTTCGACGTTGCAGCCGGTGAAGAGCGTCCCATCCTGCGCCAGAAGCGCCGCGCCGACCCGGTAGTTTGAGTAGGGGGCGTAGGCCTGCTGACGGGCTTCACGTGCAGCCCGAACCAGGGCTTCGCGATCAACGATTATTTCCATTGGTGGTGTGCCCGTTTCTGTCCCTGCCCTTTCCGGGGAGCAGTTCTCTGGCGGGCGACAGGCGTTTGACATGCACTTTCCGAATGCGGCGGCTCACTACTTCGAGTACCTTGATGTGCAGGTTCTCCGTTTCGATCACCTCACCGGGTTCGGGGACTTTGCCGAGCCGGGCGTAGATGAACCCGCCCAGCGTATCGCCCATCTCGTCGGGTAGCTCCACGTTGAGCAGACGGTTGAAGTCGTCCAGATCGATGCGTGCGTCAACGATAAACTCGCCCTCGTCGGTCTCCTCGTAGAGGGATTCTTCTCCGTAGTCGTATTCGTCGAGGATCTCACCCACGATCTCCTCGACAACGTCCTCAATCGTCACCAGTCCGGCGGTTCCTCCGTATTCGTCTATCACAATCGCGAGGTGCACCTTGGCGGCCTGTAACTCGCGTAGCAGGTCGAGCACGCGCTTGGATTCCGGCACGAAGAGAGCCGGGCGCAGCAGGGAGCGCAGATCAACCGCCTGCTCCTCTCTCCTGTCCCACACTTCCAGCAGGTCTTTGGCGTACAGCAGCCCCTCGATGTGGTCGAGCGACTCCGTGTAAACCGGGATGCGCGAGTGCCCGGCCTTGATGATCACGCGCCGCGCTTCCTCAAGCGGCGTGTCGATCTCAATCGCGACGATGTCAATCCGGGGGACCATGATCTCGCGGGCCAGCGTCTCATCAAGCCGGAAGATGGAGTAGATCATCTCCTTTTCTTGCTGCTCAATCGCGCCCTCTTCCTCTCCGGCATCCACCAGAGTCATGATCTTCTCTTCGGTGACGAGGGCCGGTTCCAGATCAGGGCCCAGCGGGGTGATGAGGCTTTTCCGAAGGGTGGTCATCAGCCTGACCAGCGGGCTGAAGGCCCAGATCGTCACCTGTGCGAGCTTCCCCAGCCCCAGCGCCCATCGCTCGGCGTTCTGCTGGGCGAGCGTTTCGGGCAGGAGTTCGGTCAGGAGATGAATCAGCAGGGCCACAGGGACGGCGATCAGCAGCCCGATCAGATAGCCAGCCTGCGGCCAGACGGGGATCCACCGCCCGAATGTTTCCAGAAGAGGCAGAGCCAGAAGGGCGATCAGGCCGGCGATCAGAAACCGGCTGAGCAGGCTGGCGAGGTCAAAGGTGAGCAGAAGGCGGCTCGAATCCTCGGTGAGCGTTGCCACGAGCCAGGCCCGTTGATCGCCGTGTTCGGCTCTCTCGCGCAGAGTTTGACGTCGAACGTTGCTGAGGGCTGCCTGAGCGGCTGAGAAGAACGCATTTAGCAGGAGCAAAAGTGACAGGCCAATTAGGCCCGGTAATGGGGGTTCCACCTCTTACCCTTCCTGATGACTCTTTTTCTTGCGTCGGCTGGTCTGGCGTGCTCGTGGACGGGCCGGAACGCCCACCACGAGCGTATCGGGCGGCACATCGCGCGTTACGACGGCCCCCGCGCCCGTGCGCGCGCCGTCGCCCAGTGTCACCGGTGCGACCAGCATCGTATCACTGCCGAGGAACACGTTCTTGCCGGTGGTTGTCCTGTGCTTTTTCTCTCCGTCATAGTTACAGGTGATCGTCCCCGCTCCGATGTTCGTATTTTCGCCGATGTCCGCGTCGCCGATGTAGCTGAAGTGCCCCATCTTGACGCCCTTCCGTAAGCGGCTGTTCTTTACCTCGCCGAAGTTGCCCATGTGGACGCCGCTTTCCAGATAGGCTCCCTTGCGGAGATGCCCGAAGGGGCCAATGTCCACTTCGTCTTCTATAGTGGCCTGCTCGATCACCGAGACGACGATCCGGCAACGATCCCCGATGGCCGAGTCCTCAATGATGGCGTTCGGGCCAATCACGCAGCCCTCGCCGATCGTCGTCTGTCCCCATATGTAGGTGTTGGGCAGGATCACCGTGTCGCGTCCGATCCTGACGGTCGGGTGGACGTACGTCGTGGCGGGGTCGGTGATCGTCACGCCGGAGAGCATCAGTTCTCTGTTGACGCGCCGACGCAGCGCCGCTTCCGCTTCCGCCAGATGCACCCGCGTATTGATCCCCAGCGCTTCGTCCGGGTCGTTGAGCAGCATGGCCTGAATCGGGAGGTCTTCCGACGCGGCGATCTCCACAAGATCGGTCAGGTAGTATTCCCCCTTCGGGCTGAGCGGGATTCGGTCCAGATTCTCCCAGAGCCAGCCTGCGCTGAAGCAGTAAACGCCCATGTTCACCTCCCGGATCGCCAGTTGATCCGGTGTGGCGACGGCCTCCTCAACGATCGCTCTCACCAGCCCGCCCTTGTCCCGGATGATGCGCCCGAATCCGCGCGGGGTGTCTGTGACGTGTGTCAACAGGCTGAACGGCCCCGGATTGCGCTGCTGGAGGGCGTGTAGTTTGCGCAGCGTCTCAGCCCGTAGCAGGGGCATGTCGGCGTAGATCACAAGGACGTGTTCGCTCTGCCCGCTGAGCAGTTCCCGCGCCTGCGCGACGGCGTGCCCTGTGCCCAGTTGCTCCTCCTGAAGCACGTAGCGGGCCGCCTCGCCGACGGTCTGCCGGACCTTCTCGGCTCCGTGCCCGATGACAAGAACCGGTGGGCGCTGGCTGAGCGAGGTCGCCGTTTCGACGCTGTACAGGATCAGGGGACGCCCCGCCAGCGAGTGGAGCACCTTGGGCAGCCGCGATTTCATCCGCGTTCCCTGCCCGGCGGCGAGGATCACGACATCAAGCGACACAGGCCTCTCCAATCAACAATGTGGGATGACAAATCGAAACGCGCAAGTGCCAGACTGAGCGCTGCGCGGGCAGTGCTCGCTCGGCCTGCGTGGAGGGTCGGCTGCATTCTACGACTGGATGGGGGTTCGTCAGATGTATTCACAGAGAATTAAGCGGGTCACCACCAGTTAAAACGCCCGGCTTGCGGGTAGATTCCACACACGTTTCACCAGTTACTTCAACGGTGACTATAATATGCTTCTCATAGTTCTGCAACACGCTAACCCCGCTCTCGTTACGCTCCCCAGTCGCGCAGATAGAGGAAGTCAATCCCCACCGTCCGCTGGGAGAGCTTGGGGATGAGGGGCAGTGAGCGTTTGTAGTGTGTCCGGCGCACCGTCTTCCAGACGAGATGGACGAAGTCCTCCGGAAAACCCGCCTCGACCGCCTCCTGCAGGCTGTAGCGCCGGTCAACAAGCAGGTAGAGCAACTGGTCGGCGTCGTTATAAGTGTATCCCAGTTCGCCCTCGTCGGTCTGCCCCGGCCACAGGTCGGCGGAGGGAGGTTTCTCCACAATCACCTCGGGGACGCCTATCGCCCGCGCGAGCTGGCGCACCTGATGCTTATAGAGGTCGCCCAGCGGGTGCATGGCTGCCGCGCTGTCGCCGTACAGTGTGGAGTAGCCCAGCAGAATCTCGGTCTTGTTGCCTGTGCCCACCACCAGCCCGTTGAAGGCGGCGGACTGATCATAGAGGATGATCATTCGCTGGCGGGCCATGATGTTCCCCGCCCGCACGGGGGACATATCGGGGAAACGCTCCAGCAGGGGATCAACCATAGGCGTGATCTCGATTGTCTCGTGCCGGATGCCCAGCCAGTCGATCACAAGCCGGGCATGATCCAGGCTCTCCTGCGAGGAGGTTTTGTAAGGCATACGCAGGCCGAGCACGTTTTCCGGCCCCAGCGCTCCGGCAGCGAGGGCGGCCACCAGCGAGGAATCCACCCCGCCGGAGAGGCCCACAACCGCCCGTCTGAAGCCGGCCTTGCCGATCTCCTCGCGGATGAAATCTGTCAGCAGCCTGTGCGCCAGGTCCGTATTAATTTCCAGATCGCTCAGGAACCGTTCCACCGGGAGTCACCTTTCAGCGTGTGATCAGGGGTTTTTCCGGAAAGCTGTTCGTGATGCGGTTCAGGGTGCGCGTCACGAGTGC